>JAOZQF010000050.1 GCA_029932345.1 Desulfuromusa sp.
GAGGCCGAAGCAGAGAAGACTGAGGTAAAAGCAGAGGTAAAAGCAGAGACAAAAGAGCCTGCAGCTGAGTAAATAACTCATTTTTAAAATATTGAACAGGCCTGCGGCCGGGCTAATGCTCGGCCGTTGGTTTAACGGAACAAGACTGCGGGTAAAATATCCCGCCTAGAAAAATATGGAGGAAAGATCGTGAGTATTACAGCAACAATGGTCTCCGAGTTACGTAAAAAAACCGGAGCAGGAATGATGGATTGTAAAAAAGCATTGACCGAGACAGCCGGTAATATGGATGAGGCTGTTGATTTTTTACGAAAAAAAGGTCTTTCTGCTGCCGCTAAAAAATCGGGTCGCGTTGCTTCAGAAGGTGCCGTAGCTGCCGGTTCAGAAGGTTCTATCGGAGCGATGGTTGAACTTAATGCGGAGACTGACTTTGTCGCTAAAAATGCGGCATTTCAAGCTTTTGTCGCTGGCGTTAAAGATGTCATTCTGGCCAACGATGTTGCCGATGTCCAGGCTCTTGAATCCATCGATTATCCCGGATCTGGTCGTACAGTTGCCGAAGAGCTGACCCATCAGATTGCCACAATTGGTGAAAATATGGGGATTCGCCGGTTGGCACGCATTGCTGCTGGACAAGGAGTTGTCACATCCTATGTCCACGGTGCCGGTAAAATTGGTGTCTTAATCGAGTTGCAGACTGAATCGACAGATGAGAAAGTTGCCGCTTTGGGCAAACAGCTAGCTATGCACGTCGCCGCTGCAGCTCCTCAATATCTGGATCGTGACAGTGTCCCCGGTGATGTTGTTGAAAAAGAGAAAGAGATTATGCGGGTGAAGGCTCTGGACAGCGGTAAACCGGAAAATATTGTTGAAAAGATTATCCTTGGTCAGATCAATAAATATTTCGGTGAAGTGTGTCTTCTGGAGCAGGCTTTTGTCATCGATCCTGATCAGAAGGTGAGTAAAATTGTTGCTGCTTTAGCTAAGGAACTTGGAACCGATATCAAGTTGAAGAGTTATGTTCGCTATCAACTTGGTGAGGGAATTGAAAAAAGAGCCGATGATTTTGCTGCTGAAGTTGCGGCTTTAAGCAAATAGATGGTTTTAGTGGTTTGTCATGAAACCTAACATTCAATGAACAGGAGCTGCTGTGGCGACGATTAAATACCGACGAATTTTACTGAAGTTGAGTGGTGAAGCTTTGGCTGGTGGCCAGGGTTACGGCATTGATCCTGATGTGATTAATGGAATCGCCGCCGAAATTAAAGAGGTCAGCAACTTGGGAGTTGAGATCGCTGTGGTTATCGGTGGTGGCAATATTTTTCGGGGTTTGGCGGCGTCTTCCAAGGGGATGGATCGTGCCAGTGCTGACTATATGGGGATGTTAGCCACGGTGATGAATAGCCTGGCAATGCAGGATGCTCTGGAAAAGCAAGGTGTTGTCACCCGGGTTCAGTCGGCAATTGATATGCAACAGATTGCTGAGCCCTATATCCGTCGCCGGGCAGTCCGCCATCTCGAAAAAGGTCGTGTGGTGATTTTTAGTGCCGGTACCGGAAATCCGTATTTTACTACGGATACCGCTGCCAGTTTACGAGCCATGGAGATCAATGCTGAGGTTATTCTTAAGGCAACTAAAGTTGATGGTATCTATTCAGCTGATCCCCAAAAAGATAAAAATGCAGTTAGACTCTCAAAATTAACCTATCTTGAGGTATTGCAGAAAGGGTTGCAGGTGATGGATGCAACTGCAACTTCGCTGTGTATGGATAATAATCTGCCGATGATAATTTTTGATATGACTCAGCGTGACAACATCAAGAAAGTGGTTCTCGGTGAGGAAATCGGCACAATTGTTCAGGGAGGTGCTGAGAAATGATTGATGAAGTTTTAAGTGAAACTCGTACCGCTATGGAAAAAGCTGTCAAGTCCTTAAAAAAGGATATGACCAAGGTTCGGACTGGTCGAGCCAGTGTTTCATTGTTGGATGATGTTAAGGTTGATTATTATGGTGTCCTGACGCCACTCAGTCAGGTTGCGACCCTTGCTGTTCCCGAGGCACGGTTGATGACGGTACAGCCCTGGGAGAAAAATCTGATTCCTGACATTGAAAAGGCAATTTTTAAAGCCGATCTCGGGATGACCCCATCATCAGACGGGCTGTTGATCCGTTTGCCGGTTCCGGCATTAACCGAGGAACGGCGTCGTGAAATGGTGAAAATTATTAAGCGAATGTCAGAAGAGACCAAAATCTCTGTGCGAAATTCGCGCCGTGATGCCAATGAAACTCTCAAGATGCTGGAAAAAGAGAAAGAGATCACAGAAGATGATCTCAAACGGAGTGAAAAGGATGTTCAGCAACTCACGGATGAATTTATCGGTGCTATCGACACTATAGTCCAGAATAAAGAGCAGGAGGTCATGGAAGTTTGACCTTGGATCTACTTCTTGATTAGGGGAGATAACTGATGACTTTGAAAATAATTGAAGAGTGTATAGGCTGTGGAACCTGTGTAGATTCCTGTCCGCTGGGAGCCATTGTCGAATCGGGCGATATTTATATTATTACCGATGAGTGTGACGAGTGTCGTGCCTGTGTTGATACTTGTCCCGTCGATGCCATTGTCGACTGATCAGTTTTATATCAGGTTTTGAGAAAGGGCGTTATTGAAACGCCCTTTTTTTATGGCAGCAGAGGTTTTTAGCCGATCAATTTCTTGCTGTTAATATGTCAGCCGTGTTATTTTTCTTCGCTACACTTTATATTTGCTAGACATATTGTTTATCAGGGTTTTTTAGATGTCAGAAACTATAGAAAAGCCGCCGCTTGAGCATCTGGCTATTATTATGGATGGCAACGGTCGTTGGGCTAAACGGCGAGGACTGCCGAGGACCGCAGGACATCAGCGTGGTGTTGAGGTTGTTACCAAGGTTGTTGATGAGTGTGTCAATCGTGGTATCCGCTTTCTGAGTCTGTTCGCCTTCAGTTCCGAAAACTGGGGGCGCCCACGTCCTGAGATTGATGTTCTGATGGGTCTGCTATTACAGTTTTTAGCTTCACAACAGCAGAAAATGTTGAGTGAAGGGATCAGACTGCGGGTCATAGGGGATTCCTCTCGATTGTCGCAACCCATTCAGGACGCATTGGCGGACGCTGAAAGAGCGACAGCGCAGGGTCAAACACTGACATTGGTGTTAGCTCTTTCCTATGGTGGAAGGGATGAGATTATGCGCGCGGCTAAGCGGGTTGCACAAGAGTCTCTTGCTGGTCGTCTGGATATTGATCAATTGGATAACCGCTCTTTTTCAAGATTTCTTGATACTGGAGATATTCCTGAGCCAGATTTGTTAATCCGCACCAGTGGTGAAGTGCGGATCAGTAATTTTTTACTCTGGCAGGCGGCTTATGCAGAGTTGTACTTTACTGATGTGCTTTGGCCCGATTTTGATGCTGAAGAATTACAGAAAGCTCTGGATGAATATTTATGTCGTAAGCGCCGCTTTGGTCTTACCGATGACCAATTAGGCTGTAGTCAGGAGATTAACGATTAAACAACGTATCATCACCGCCATTATTGCTTTACCGCTACTGATTCTATTGCTGGGATATGCCAACCCGGCAGTTTTTTCCATTTTTGTGACTTTGGTTCTGTTTTTAAGCTTGATTGAATTTAATCGGATGGGCTTAGGATCTGAACATCGTTTTGAGCAGTGGCTTGCTGCCGCTATCGGGGCGTCAGTTATCCCTCTCTTGCTTTATCAGCAGGAGGTATTACTGTTCCCTCTGTTCACCGGCATCATCTTGATTTTCTCTCTGCTGTTCCTGTTCCGTCTGCGCTTGATCACTGAAGTTCACCATCGTCTTGGGTGGATCATTCTTGGCTTGGTCTATCTCCCTTTTCTGCTCGGACATTTAATCCCATTACGCTTGTTGCCCGATGGCCGACAATGGATTTTTTTGACCCTCATCGCGATAATGAGCTGCGATAGCTGTGCTTATTTTGTTGGCAGCAAGTTTGGGAAACGTAAACTGTACCCGCTGGTCAGCCCGAATAAGAGTGTCGAGGGTGCTATTGGTGGCCTCGTCGGGTCGGTGTTGGGAGTGCTGCTGGCAAAGCTTTCTTTTCTCCCCGATATCGGTTTTTTCGCCGCCATAGTCATCGGTCTCCTGCTGGGGGTGATGGGGCAGTTGGGTGATCTGTTTGAGTCGTTGTTAAAGCGAGCCTGCAAGGTGAAAGATTCTGGGAGTATGATTCCCGGGCATGGTGGAATTTTTGACCGGCTGGATAGTCTGCTGTTTGCATTTCCGATTATCTATTATGTAGCCAGGTACGGTTACGGAGGTTGAACAGAGAGTTGAAAACGCTAGCAGTTTTGGGCTCGACAGGGTCGATTGGAGTCAGTACTTTAGCCATAGTTAAAGCATTTCCTGAACGTTATCAGGTTGTTGCCTTGACTGCCGGTAACAATATTGAGCTGTTGCAGCAGCAGATTCGTCTGTTTCATCCGCAGATTGTCTCGGTTATTTCAGAAGAAGCTGCTCAATATCTGAGACAGCAATTTCAAGGTGTTGATGTTCAGATCTGCCATGGAATTGAAGGGATGATCCGTTGTGCGGTTGTCCCTGAAGTTGACATGGTCGTTGCTGCAGTTGTCGGTGCCGCTGGTCTGGTGCCAACGATGGCGGCGATTAAGGCGGGGAAGGATGTTGCCCTGGCCAATAAAGAGACTCTGGTGACAGCAGGTTCCCTTATTATGGCAGAGGCCAGACGACAAAAGATTAATTTAATTCCTGTTGACAGTGAACATTCAGCCATTTTTCAATCTCTTGCCGGTCAGCGTCGGGAAGATGTCAGTCGCTTGATTCTGACCGCATCCGGTGGCCCCTTTCGTGAGTATGATCTCTCTCAATTTGCAACCATCACCCCTGCGGACGCTTTGGCCCATCCAAATTGGGATATGGGGAGAAAAATTTCCATCGACTCAGCTACCATGATGAACAAAGGGCTGGAGGTCATTGAAGCTCACTGGTTGTTCAATTTTCCTCCATCTATGATCGATGTCCATATTCACCCTGAGAGTGTGATCCACTCGTTGGTTGAGTATCGGGATGGAGCGGTTATCGCTCAATTAGGAATACCTGATATGAAAACTCCTATTGCCTATGCTTTGTCCTGGCCGGAGCGGTTGCCGTTATCTCAACAACCTCTTGATCTCTGCGGCATGGGGCAGTTATCATTTTCTGCACCAGATCGGGAATTATTCCCTTGTCTGCAGCTTGCTTATGATGCTCTGGCTATTGGTGGAACTGTGCCAGCAGTTATGAATGCGGCAAATGAAGTTGCCGTTGAGGCTTTTTTAACCAATCGACTCAGTTTTCTGGAGATTTCGAAAGTGATAGAAAAAGTGATGGATCAACATCAAATGGAGACCCTTACCACTGTGGAACAAGCTCTTCGTGCAGATCTGTGGGGGCGGTATAAAGCACAGGAAATGATAAGTGGAGGAGCTGTATGACAACGATTATAGCTGGCATTCTGATGTTGGGGGTTCTGGTTTTTATCCACGAGCTCGGACACTTTGTAGTTGCCAAAATGTGTGGTGTTAAGGTTTTGAAATTCTCTCTGGGATTTGGTCCCAAGCTGGTGTCACGTCGCCGGGGAGAAACTGAATATCAGATTTGTGCAATCCCTCTCGGTGGTTATGTCCAGATGCTTGGTGAGGGGGGTGGTGAACAGGGTGAAGAGGTTGAACTTTCTGCTGAAGAAAAGGCCCGTTCTTTTGCTGAACAATCAGTTGCAAAACGATTAGCCATTGTTTCTGCAGGTCCAGTGATGAACCTGATCCTTCCTCTACTGATTTTACCGATCTCATTCATGGTTGGAGTGCAGATGCCAACCTATCTGGAGCAACCTGTTTGTGTTGGTTATGTCGTTCCTGAGTCAACTGCTGCCGTCAGCGGCTTTCACGCTGGTGACTGTGTGAAAGCGGTCAATCAGCAGCCCGTCGACAGTTGGAATGAGACCAATAAAAGTTTCCTTTCTTTTGCCGGTGAAAACCTGTTTTTTCAGATTGAGCGGGATGGAGAGGCACTGCAATTAAAAATTCCAGCAGGCAACGACAGTTTGCAGGGGCTTCAGGTGTTGGGTATTTTGCCTCAGCAGGTTGCTATTATTGGTGGCCTTGCTGCCGATATGCCCGCTGCTGAAGCGGGATTGCAAAAGGGTGATTTAATCCTGAAAATAGGCTCTCATCCAATTTCATCCTGGTATGACCTGAAAGGTATTATTCAGCGAGTTGGCAATGAGCCGGTTTCGATCCAGTTGGATCGTGCCGGGCAACCACTGACTGTAGAGTTGATACCTGAGCAGCGTGGTGGTGAAGGTGACTATCTTCTAGGTATTGCCCCCGACTATGAATCAGAGTTAAAACGTTTTGGATTTTTTGCCGCTGTTCGTGAAGGAAGTGATCGCACCTGGGAGCTGATTAAATTAACCGTTGTTTTTGTGCAGAAGTTATTTAGCGGCAGTGTCTCGGCTGATAATATTGGCGGCCCGATTACTGTTGTCCAGATTGCTGGACAGGCAGCTCAAACAGACTTAGCAGCCATTTTGTCAGTTTTGGCTTTTATCTCCATTCAATTGGGAATCTTAAACCTGTTACCAATCCCAATTTTAGATGGCGGGCATATCCTCTTCTATCTCATCGAGTTGATTATCCGCCGACCGGTTTCTATTCGTGTCAGAGAGATGGCTCAGCAGGTTGGTATGGCAATGCTTCTAATGTTGATGGTATTGGCTTTCTATAATGATATTATAAGGTTATGGGGATGAAAGAGGGTGTGGAAGGGGTGAAGATACTCACCCTTGATAGCTCATCTTTGTCCGGTAGTGTCTCGTTGTGTCAGGGGGAAACTCTGGTTGCCGAGTCCCGGTTAAATATTAGAAGTACTCACAGTGAAAAGTTGTTGAAGCAGGTTGATCATCTGCTTGAAGAGACAGGTTGGCGACTTGCCGACCTGGATCTCCTGGCAGTGGTGACCGGACCCGGCTCTTTCACTGGTCTGCGTATCGGGATTGCGACCATCAAGGGGATTGCTCAAGTTCTCAATAAACCGGTTGTTCCCGTCTCGGCCTTGCAGGCTGTAGCAATGAATTTACCATTATCACCGATTCCTATCTGTGCCTTTCTCGATGCAAGAAAGAGTGAGGTTTATACTCAGCTTTTTGAATGGCACCAGACTTCCGGACCCGTTGCAATCGGTGACCCTGCTGTCTTACCTCCCGAGCAGTTATTGCAGAAACTGTCAGGGCCAGTTGCTCTGGTTGGGGACGGGGTTTTTCTCTATCGCCAGATGATTGAAGATGTTCTTGCTGCGCAGGCTCTGATTCCGGTTGCCCCGGTTCACCAGCTATGTGCAGCAAAGGCGTCATGGTTGGCGTTGCAAACATATCAATCAGGGTTACTCCAGGGCGCGGCAGAAATCCTTCCAACCTACATTCGCCCTTCTGACGCCGAATTGAATTTATCTAAAAACAAAGCGGTCAATGTCAGGGTTAATTGTTGACAATTTTGCATCAATTTGGTTATTTTATGAAGAGCTTTTATTCGATTCAACTTACTTATATGCGCGGAGGTGCCAATGGACATTGATCAGACCCTTTTGCAAAATCTTACCGAGACTAACCCCCGATTTCGCATGCTCTATGAAGAACATAGTTTGTTTGAGAAGCAGCTGTCTGAGTATGACAAAAAAGGATATTTGTCTCCACAGGAAGAACTGGAGAAAAATAAAGTAAAAAAAATGAAACTGGTTGGCAAAGATGAAATGGAAAAAATTATCAATTCAGTTTCCGCCTGACCCCGTTTTGTAACAACGGGATATTCAGATACAGCAAAGGGCTTAAGCAGATGCTTAAGCCCTTTGCTGTATTTTATGAAAACAACCATGACTGTCGGCTTTCAAAGGCAAAGGTTAAAACGGTTGTACACACGGTACAGTGACAATCAGTTAAGGCAATTGGAGCAATGACAGGACGGACCAATTTCGGAATAATTTTGGCACTATTGGGAAGTTGAGGAGGAATAAATGGAATTGACCGGGTCGCAGATTTTACTTGAATCTTTAAAGCTTGAAGGGGTGGATACCATTTTTGGTTATCCTGGGGGAGCTGTTATCAATATTTATGATGATCTCTATGAGTCACCAATCAATCACGTTTTGACCCGGCACGAACAGGCTGCGGTACACGCTGCAGATGGTTATGCCCGGTGTACTGGTAAGGTGGGTGTTGTTGTTGCCACCAGTGGCCCCGGTGCAACTAACACTGTAACTGGAATTGCTACCGCTTATATGGACTCAATTCCGATGGTGATCATCTGTGGTCAGGTTCCGACACCGTTGATTGGTAATGATGCATTTCAAGAGGCGGATATGTGTGGTATTACCCGCCCCTGTACCAAGCATAACTATCTGGTTAAAGATATTCGCGATCTGGCCCGAACGATTAAAGAAGCTTTTTATATTGCTCGAACCGGTCGACCCGGTCCGGTATTGATCGATCTCCCCAAGGACATTCAAGTCACCAAACATAAGTTCAGTTACCCGGATAAGGTAAGTTTGCGCGGTTATAAACCAACTTACAGTGGCAATAGTCGGCAAATTGAGAAGGCGGCAAAAATGATTCTTGCTGCTCGTAAACCGGTTTTGTATGTCGGCGGTGGGATCACCCTGGCAGCTGCTGAAGATGAGTTACTTAAATTGGCTGAGCAGACCCAGATTCCTGTTACAACAACTTTGATGGCAATGGCTGCTTTTCCCCAGAGACACCCTCTCGCTTTAGGGATGCTGGGAATGCATGGAACATTTTATGCCAATATGTCGGTGACGGAATGTGATTTGTTGATTGCTGTGGGTTCCAGATTTGACGACCGGGTGACTGGCAGGATCGATAGCTTTGCTGAAAAAGCTAAAATCATCCATGTTGATGTTGATCCGACTTCGATCGGGAAAAACGTCGATGTTGATCTGCCGATCGTCGGGGATTTAAAAGATGTTTTGGGTAAGTTACTTGGTATCCTGAGTCAAAAGTCTGAATTGGTAGAAGATTCGGTAGAGTCAACAGAGGAATGGCGGACAATGATTTACGAGTGGAAGGAGCGTCATCCGATGACCTATCGCTCATCAAAATCGGTTATCAAGCCACAGTATGTTATCGAAAAAATCAGTGAAATGACCGATGAGGATGCCATTATTACAACCGAGGTTGGTCAGCATCAAATGTGGGCTGCTCAGTTCTTTACTTTCAGACAACCGAGAACCTTTTTGACTTCCGGTGGTTTGGGCACTATGGGATTTGGCCTTCCGTCTGCTTTGGGTGCCCAGGTGGCCTTTCCTGATCGACAGGTTATCGATATTTCCGGTGATGGCTCTTTCCAGATGAATTCTCAGGAACTAGCGACTCTGGTGCAGTATCAGTTGCCGGTTAAGATTGCCATCCTCAATAACAACTATCTCGGGATGGTTCGTCAATGGCAGCAGATGTTTTTTGAAAAACGCTACAGTCAGACGGTTATGGAATTACCGATTGATTTTATCAAGCTTGCTGAAGCCTATGGAGCAACCGGCTTGCAAGCAACAAAAGTTGATGAAGTTGAGGCAACGATTAAGCAAGCGTTAGAGACTCCGGGGCCCGTTTTGATGAACTTCAAGGTTTCCCGTGAGGAAAATGTCCTGCCTATGGTTCCGGCGGGTAAAGCGATTCATGAAATGGTTCTTGCCTCATAATTTATGGATGACTTTTGTGAGATCATTAATAATAAATCGGCTAATTTTCAGGTCGGGAGGATTTAAATAGATGAAACATACAATTTCGGTTCTGGTGGAGAATGAATTTGGTGTTCTTTCCCGAATCTCAGGATTATTTTCCGGGCGGGGTTTCAATATTGAGAGCCTCTCTGTTGCTCCAACGATGGAGGCTGACCTCTCTCGCATGACTCTGGTGACGCGGGGTGATGATCGGATTCTGGAGCAGATCACCAAGCAGCTGAATAAATTGATCTCCACCATTAAGGTTGTTGATTTTACCCATGGAGAATATATTGAGCGTGAGTTGGCACTGATCAAGGTCTCAACCGATGCTGAATCCAGAGCAGAGGCGTTGCGGATTGTTGATATCTTCCGTGCTAAAGTTATCGATGTAACCCCTAAATCCTATACGATTGAAATCACTGGATCTCCGGCAAAAATCAATGGTATTTTGGAGTTGTTACGTCCCATGGGAATTAAAGAAGTTGTCCGTTCTGGCCCGGTTGTGATTGGTCGTGGTGCCAAAGGGGTTGTCGCTTAATCTTTTTCTAGCTGAGGATTTTCATGCAAAACAGAAATCAACTGATTGCTCGCGAAGGTTATCCATTTATTGCTTTGTTCGGTTTTGTGACGTTGGTCTTTGCTCTCTTGGGTTGGGTGATTTTGACCCTGCTGTTTTTATTTTTAACCCTGTTCAGCACCTATTTTTTTCGTAATCCTGAGCGGGTTATTCCTGCTGGTGAAGATCTGCTGATTGCTCCGGCCGATGGAAAAGTTATTTTTGTCGGGGAGGTTCAGGAAGATCGTTATTTTAAAGAGCGGGTGACGAAGGTCAGTATTTTTATGTCTGTTTTTAATGTCCATATCAATCGCGTTCCATGTGACGGAAAAGTGCTCGATATGTATTATAATAAGGGTGGTTTTGTTAATGCTTCGTACGACAAAGCTAGCGAGAGTAATGAACAAGCAGGAATTCTTCTGGAAACGCCGGGGGGATCAAAAATTCTGTTTGTTCAGATTGCCGGGTTGATAGCACGGAGAATTGTCACTTATCCGGTTGTCGGTGATTTATTACAGCGGGGGGTACGTTACGGGTTAATCCGCTTTGGCTCGCGGGTTGATATTTATCTGCCAAAAACTGCTGAAGTGACAGTGACCCTTGGTGAGCATACTGTTGCTGGCGAAACCGTACTGGGGACTTTATCTTGAGTGATGATTGTTTAAGAAGCGAGAAACGAGAAAATCTGCGTAAAGGGGTCTATCTGCTCCCTAATCTGATCACTGCCGCAGGGATCTTTGCCGGATTTTACGTTATAATTGCTGCAACTGATGGCAATTATGAGCGGGCAGCCTGGTTTATTCTTCTTGCCGCGATCTTCGATGGTTTGGACGGGAAGGTTGCCAGATTGACCGGGACCAGTAGTAAGTTTGGAGTTGAACTCGATTCTCTGGCGGATGTTATCTCATTTGGCGTTGCTCCAGGAGTTCTTCTGTATCTCTGGGCGCTCAGACCTTTTGGCAAACTGGGTTGGCTGGCTGCATTTCTCTATGTCATTTGTGGTGCCCTCCGCCTGGCTCGTTTCAATGTGCAGGTTTCTACCGTCGAATCGAGGCGCTTTATCGGTATCCCTATCCCTGCTGCAGCCTGTATCGTTGCGACCTGTGTTCTGCTGTTTTATGAATTAGGCGGTACCGGAACGATTAAAATGTTTTCCATGGTGGTTCTGGTTTTTCTCCTGGCTTTTTTGATGATCAGTAATGTGGAATATCTTTCTCTGAAGGATCCTGAGTTGTTCAAACGGCAGCCGTTTTTGATATTGGTTGTTGCCATAATGCTTCTCATTGTTATTGTTGCCAAGCCTGAGGTGATGCTGTTTCTGGTTGGGATCGCCTATATGGTGTCTGGACCCATAATTTCATTCCTTGGCTGGAGAAAAGAACGTCGGGAAAAGAATAAAATTTCTACGGAGACTTAACCGGTTAAGCAGAACGATGTGGAGAGTTGTCGTTTAAATAGCTTGACTTGTTTGTTTCTTTTATGTTGAAACTACAGTCAGTTTAAAGGCATTGAAGAGGAGTAGTAGACGTCCTTTTTTGTTTGAGAGAGCCAGCATTTGCTGCGAGCTGGTACAAAAAAGCTGTTGAACTCGCCTTGGAGCTGCAGAAGTGAAGCTGCACAACGGTTAGCTTCTGTCGTGACCCTGCGTAAAGGGGAAAAGAAGGTTCGCCAATTTTTATTGGGC
>JAOZQF010000051.1 GCA_029932345.1 Desulfuromusa sp.
CTTCAATCTTCTTCAAAATATTATCAACCCGCTGACCAATTTGTTTAAGGGGAGCAGGAATGGTTGGAAAGACCGGATAATCTCCCTCCATAGTAATCTTTACTGCCGGTGCATCTGAATAATAATCGAGATCAATATAAAGCTGACCCGTCAGCAAATTTCCGGTTTTCAACTGGGCACGCAAACCATGTGCGATCAATTCTTTTATCCAGGCGAGAGACTCAACGGCATTTCTGTTCTGCACTTCATCTTTTAATATTTCATCTTTAAGAATATGACCTTCTTTCGATTTCAGAACCTGTAGACGTTCAGGTTCTATCGCCACCAACACCGGGATCCGAAATTTTTGGCTTGTCTCATCGTATTCCAGAGCAGTTTCGACCACTTCACCAATCATGACCCCCATGACCTCAACTGAAGCCCCCGGTGAAAGACCACGAACGCTCTGATCAAAATACATCAGATAATAGTTCTTGATGACATAGGTATCTTCCTTGCGACTCTCACTATCTGCATAGAGTTCAAAGACCCTCCCACTTTTGGCTATTTCCTCCGGGAGCTCGTCTTCGCGCAAATCAAATGCCAGCCCACCCGTCATAATAGAGACCAGTGATTCTGTCTCTACCTTGATCCCGCTGGCATCCATAGTTAAATCGATGCCACTGGCAGACCAGAAACGGGTGTTTTGAAAAACTTTCTGGTGAAAGGGAGCATGGATAAAAACCTCAATAAGCACTTCTTCCGACGGCTGATCAAAATGGTGAGCAACCACCTTACCAACCTTGATCCCGCGATAGTAAACTGGAGAGCCAAGATCAAGAGAACTCAGTGTTTTTGATTTAAGAGTATAATGGCCACCGGGCAAACCTTTGGTCAAAACAGGGGGGGTCTCAAGACCTTTGAAGTCCCTCTGCTTTTTCCCTCCCGGCTGCGGATCTATACCAATATACGCACCGGAGAACAGGGTCCCCAACCCGGACACTTCTCCCGCACCAACCCGAGCCCGGACCACCCAGAATCTGGTGTCATCTGTCAAAAATTCCTTAGTATTTTTCTGCATCTCAATAGTCACCACAATACCGGACAAATCTTCAATAAAACTAATATCCGTTACCTGACCAACTTCAACATCTTTATATTTGACCTTGGTTTTCCCCGCTGTGAGTCCATCAGCATTTTTGAAGGTGATAGTGATGATTGGACCTTTTGATGACTGGGCCTTAAAAATCAATCCCCCGCCAATCAGCAGAGCAATAATCGGCACTATCCAGATGATCGAAAAACTGCGTTTGGTTTGTATCTTTGCTTCAGGAGCCTCTTCGGCGTGCTTCATTTCAGAATTCCCTTCATTCATGATTTTCTTCCTCGACAACGTCCCATATCAGCCGGGGGTCGAAACTCATCGCGGCAAGCATGGTTAAAACAACAACAAGGGCAAAATGGATAACCGCTGGTCCAGCTGTTATCTCCGCCAGAACTCCAAGTTTGACCAACGCAATCAAGATGGTCACAACATAGACATCAAGCATCGACCAACGACCAACTGCTTCGGTCAACTGATACAGGCGAATTCGATTTTTAGGTTGCTTAATTGATTTAAACTGTACCGAAAGCAGCAGATAGATAAGAATCATAAACTTCATAAACGGTACAAAAATGCTGGCAATAAAAATAACTATCCCAATTTCCCAGGAACCATGGTGGAGAAAATAAATAACTCCACTCATAATGGTATCGGCCTGGACAGTGCCAACAGCTGCAGTCACCGTCATGGGCAGGAGATTTGCGGGGACATAAAAAATCATTGCAGCAAGCAGCAGAGCCCAGGTTCGGGTCAGACTATTCGGCTTGCGTTGATGCAGTTCACTCCCACAGCGGGGACAATAAACAATTTTAGACCCGGAAATCTCAGGCCAGCGACTGAGCAGATGACATTCATGGCAACTGACCAACCCCATACTCTTTGCTGAGATATATCTCTCTTTCACGACTCCCTCTCCAGACGTTCCCAGACCATGTGATGATCAACTGCTGACAGAGCAAAAGCCAAGACAAAGATCAGTAGACCGAAAGCAATAACAGCCAGTCCAGGGACGATCGTTGCCATCTTTGCCAGTTTTACGATGGAGACCAATATACCCAGCATGTAGATTTCCATCATGCTCCAGGGCTCGATCTGTCCAAGCAAACGGAAAGCCGGGATGGAAAGCTTATTGCGTAAATTGAATTTAAGAGGGATAAAAACAAAGAGCAGGATAAGGAGTTCGATCAGGGGCAACAGCACACAGGTCAGTAAAACCAGAGTAGCAAGAGAATATATCCCCTGGTTGAAGAGCTGCTCAACCCCACTTAAGAGGCTGGTTTGCTGATTTATCGGGCCACTTTTCATCCCGAGAAATGGATAGGTGACAGCAACGATATAAAGTACCAGCCCAGCAAAAGTCCATGCCAAAGTGCGATCAATACTGTTTTTCTTAGCACGAAATAATACCGATCCACAACGGACACAACACGCCGCTGACCGTGCCGGCATCGGCGGGATATCGTGAACCAGATCACACTCATGACAAGCTATTTTATGCATATTTTTTTAAAAATCAGGAAAAGGGGAAACACAAATCACAACTAATACAGTTAACATTTCTCAAATTGTGATACAACACCTTTTTATCTGCGACTGACAGGCCCCTTCGAGTTACAATGCTACAGGGGTCTGTCTTTATGTTGAAACAATAAATTTCAGCTGAACCAGGTAGAACGCCACCACGAAGCGGCAAAATATTGACATCCAGAAAGAAAGTATACTGAGATATCAACTAATTAGCAAGTTTTTGAAAAAACACCCGGCGACAATCTAAAAAAGGATTCAGGGAGATCCAAACAAGCAAAAATCATATTTCAGCCACTGTAAAAAATGATCTGAATGGGAGCAACAAAACCATAAGGCCAATACTAAAACTATAGTTTTATAACGGTATTATCTGGGGAGAGGACGAATGATGAAAAAAAGATGCGGATGGTGCGGGAATGATCCTCTCTATATTGAGTATCACGACAACCAATGGGGGGTTCCCGTTCATGACGACACCCTTCTTTTTGAGATGTTGTCCCTCGAAGGAGCTCAAGCCGGACTCAGCTGGCTGACCATTCTTAAAAAAAGGGAAAACTATCGTAAAGCATTTAACCGTTTCGATATTGAGCCGATTGCCCACTATTCCAAGCAGGAGATCACGCGTCTTCTTGCTGATGTCGGAATTGTGAGAAACCGGCTGAAGATCGAGTCGGTGATTAAAAATGCGCAAGCGGTTTTGTCGATACAAGAACAGTACGGGACATTGGATAGTTTTCTCTGGCGTTATGTTGATGGGGAGGCAAAACAGAATTTCTGGCGTTCACTCGATGAAGTTCCGGCACAAACAGAGCTATCAGCCCTGCTGAGCAAAGATCTTAAACAACTGGGCTGCAACTTTGTCGGTCCGACCATCTGTTATGCTTTTATGCAGGCGGTGGGGATGGTCAATGACCATATTGTCGACTGTTTTCGCCATCAGGAGGTTCAGAAAAAGCGGTGAAAAGTGATGTTAAATTACAACACTCCGGTCATTAATAACGTCCCCGCAACCACTGCCAGAACAACCCGGTAATAACCAAAAATAGCCAGACCATGGCGGTTTAAATACCCGACCATCCATTTGACCGACAGGAGCGCTGCAACAAAAGCAAAAACAACCCCAACCATAAGAGAGGAGAGATCGAAAGTTTGCAACATCACCTGACCATGGTTAAGGGCATCGTAAGCAGTTGCGGCACCAAGAGTGATCAGACCAAGTAAAAAACTGAATTCCACCGCCGCCGAAAGGGACAACCCCACCAGCAGACCACCGACAATTGTCACCAGACTGCGACTGATTCCCGGCCACATGGCAATACATTGGGCAAAGCCGATGATCAGCGCCATCTTCCAGGTGAGCTCAATAATTGAGAGTTCGGCACCGGAAGAATGATCTCCCCGGCTCTTATTCCAGCGACTCACAACCAGAATTGCCACGCCGCCAACGAACCAGGCAACAATAACCGGCCAGGTTCCAAACAAATAGGATTTGATCAGCTGGTTAAACAGGAGCCCGATAACTGCGGCGGGGAGAAAACCAGCGATAATGCTGATCAGTAATTGACGACCTTCGGCATCTTTTCCAACCAGTCCGAGCACCATCTGCCTGATCCGGTGAAAATACAGCCCCAGCACTGCGATAATGGCACCAATCTGAATGCAGATAGTATAAGCGTCGAGGGCTTCCTTGGTCCGTTCCTGTTGCGCAACTGATGCCTCAGGATCAGCACCAATGGATAAAATCCGTTCCGCCAATAACAGGTGACCAGTAGAACTGACCGGCAGGTATTCAGTCACCCCTTCCACGATCCCAAGAATAGCCGCTTGCCCCAAAGTAAGTTCACTCTTGCTGTCCCCGGAATGAGCCGATGAAGTCGTTGGTTTCTGCACTGCAATACCACCTGTTGGCAGCAGAATAAAAGTGCTCAGGATAAGTAGACAAACAAAAAAATAGTTCTTCTGCGACATACACACTTCCTCTGGTTGAACCTTGTCTTGAGGCAGTTGAAAACACCCTGAAACGAATTGCCCTATTGACTGAAATTATTGTTGAAGGATAACCTACCCGAGACAAGACCTTTAAGCAATTTCAATTTCTAACCTGATTCAGATTTAAAAAAGGAGCAAAAATGAAAAAGGTGCTGATTATCTTTTTTGCCGTTATCCTCATGAACCCGGCACTTATCCATGCCGAATCTTTTGGTTCCAAATATGACAAAATTGTCACTTTTTTTCAGGGGGAAACGGAACCAAGCGCACTGGATGCCACCTGGGACTCCAAAACCTCGTTCAAAATCGGGGTCATTGATGACGGAAGCAACTGGAATGATTATGCTAACTACGTCTGTGAAATTCTTTACAATGAAAAACTTAAAGGTCAGGGAATCGAAGTAAAAATTATCGATATTCAAAAACTTGCCTACAAAAAAAAATGGGTCACACTGGGTCACACAACTTGCGAATAGGTCAGTTCTCTACATTTTTTGATCAATCTGATTGGCAGTTGAAACAATCAACTGCCGTTTTTCATCTGATCGCAACTTTTTGATCTGGGCTTCACGACGACTGGCGGTACTACGATTATGACCACCCTCCAGATAAACCAGACGGTGCGGGATACGACCGCGAAAATATTTGGCTCCGGTTCCAGCAAGATGCTGAGAAAAACGGCGCTGAACATCCGTTGTAATCCCGGTATAGAGAGAATTATCCGAACAAATAATCATGTAAACCTGCCAGCTCATCGCTCTATCCTGTTGTTTATTTGCGGGAAAATAACCGATCCTTTTTTCTTCCCGAACAAGGCATAATAGAAATATGTCTTTTCATCCCTACATTGCTTTCAATAAATCAAATCAGCGTCAGACCTTCCTGCTGATCATTGGCCATTTTCTCTGGAGTTTTGCTGTTTTCGGACTCAGTCTGATCGGTAGCAAGATGGTAGAAAACTCCCTCTGGTGGACCACCGGTTTTATCGCTCTGCAACTTTATGTGGCGGCACAATTGCTATTGCCGGCCTTATTGCTGCAAGAAGAAAAACGCTCCCGTGGGTTTTATCTCTTCTGGGGGGCCACCTTACTCCTGTCCATCTGGTTGATCAATCAATTACCCACCAGCGCCTTGCAACAACCACTGACTGCGATTAAGTCAGGGCTCTTGATGCTGACTGCCACCCTTATCGGCGCGGCTCTGGCGAGATACGTTCATCGACTGTGGGAAATCATCCCGATCGGCATAGCCATGGCGCTGGCAGACCTTGCCAGCTGGATGTTTGGCCCAACTGCCAGTTTTACCGAGCAATTACAACAATACTATCAGACCCCGGTCGGGCCGCCTCCATTTATCGATATGGTGTTGATTAAACTTGCGCTTCCCGGCTCCAACCGGTTGGCACCGATCTTTGGTCTTTCTGATTGGGTTATGGTGGTCTTCTTTGTCATTGTTGCGACCAGATTCACCATTAATGATAACCTGATTGGAGCTTCGGGAGACACTCTTGCCCGGCAGAAAAAATTTGGCCGCTACCTGCCGGTCTCGGTTGTCGCACTGTTTCTTGCTATATCTCTAGCGCAAATCAGTGGGATCTTTATCCCGGCATTACCACTGATTGCTCTCACGATGTTCCTCTGGTACGCTATCTACAGAGTCTGGCTACAGCGCCAAAAAGCTCCCAATTCCTAGATAAGGACAATACCAGACCATGACTGAGCAGAACAGCAACGATCCACTCCACGGTATCACCCTTGAAAGTATCGTCACCCACCTGGTCGATTACTACGACTGGGACGAACTGGGACAACGGATCAATATCAACTGTTTCAATAACAACCCTTCGGTGAAATCGAGTCTCAGATTTCTACGCAAAACACCCTGGGCAAGAAAACAGGTTGAAGATCTCTACCTGGCGATCAACAAAAGGGACTGACAACCCGAACCGGTGCCGACATCCCCCCCTTCTTCATTCAATATTTACTATTGATTTCAACCAGTTACTTGAAGCACTTGACAGCCCCACAAAAGCCAACTAAATTGCGCCCAACAGTGGAATCATTGCGGGATGAGCTTTGACTGCAACCATGACTTTTAAAAGGATTTACCAATGATTGAACCTTTTAAGATGGGCTATACGGCTATCGGTGGACTTGGGGTTTTTATCCTCGGGATGAAATATCTCTCCGATAGTTTGCAGATGCTTTCCGGGGGGCTGATCCGTAAAGCCATCTCCTCTGTTACCACCAACCGTTTCCTTGCGGTTCTGGTCGGCCTGTTTGTCACCACCTTCGTTCAATCCTCCTCAATCACCACTGTCATGGTGGTCGGTTTCACCAATGCCGGGCTGATGCAACTGACGCAGGCTATCGGGGTTATCCTGGGAGCCAACATCGGAACCACCATCACCGGCTGGATTTTAGCCGTCAAGGTTGGCAAATACGGCTTGCTGCTTATCGCTTGCGGGATTTTCCCGATGCTCTTTTCAAAAAATGAGCGGATTTCGGCAGGCTCCAAGGTTCTGGTCGCACTCGGGTTGATCTTCTTTGGCCTCGAAATCATGAGTGGAGCCTTTAAACCACTCCGCAGTGATGAATCCTTTATGAACCTGATGCTCTCCCTGGATGCCCAGTCGCTGTTGAGTATTCTTGGGTGTGTTGCTATCGGCTGCATGATGACCATGATCATCCAGAGCAGTTCGGCCATGCTCGGCATCACGATTGCCCTCGCAACCACCGGGGCCATCCCCCTCTATACGGCGGTCGCTCTGGTTATGGGGGAGAATATCGGTACGACAATTACTGCTCAGTTTGCCGCAATCGGTGGAAGTATTTCTGCTCGACGGGCGGCAATGGCACATAGCGTCTTTAACGTATTGGGAGTCGTAATTATCATCTCGTTCTTCTCTCCCTACGTCCGCATGATTGAAATGTTTGTTCCTGGAAGTTCCAGTTTTGTTGATGCAACCGGAAATCATCCCTACATCGCCGCTAATATTGCCATGGCACATACCGTTTTCAATGTTACTGCCACCCTGATGATGGTGCCATTTCTCAACCAGCTGGCAAGACTGGTCACCCGAATGGTGCCGGAAAAGCAGGGAAGTGGCAAAGGGTCATTCAAATATATTGGTGCCCCCGGCACAATGCCGGTTGCGATAGGGATACCGTTAATCTTTGAGGAACTGAAGCGGATGCAGAAGTTGGCCCACAAAGCACTGCGCCACTCGGGGAGTTTTTTGCAACGGGATCTCAAAGGGCGCGAACGTTTCTACCGTAAAGTGCAGAAGCTTGAGGATGAAACAGATATCATTCAACATGAAATTACCACCTTCACCGTCACCTTGATGCAAGCGGGAAATGCCAGCAATCTGCAATCAGATCGAGCCTACAGCTTTATCCGGGCTGCCGATGAGCTTGAGTCAATTGCCGATTATGCGGCATCTCTCTGTTCATATATGAAACGGCTGGATAAATATGAACTTGATTATAGTGAGGATGGCTGGGACGATCTGATCGGGTTCCATCACGAAATACTCGCATTCTTCACCCTGGTCTGTAAATCTTTCAACGATGAGGATGCAAGCAGTACCAAAAAGGTCTATGATGAGGCCAGTCGTCTCAACGACCAGGCGGATATTATCCGTAAGGCACACCTTGACCGGATGAAAGATGGTTCCTGCGGTGCCCTGCCCGCCCTCACTTTCAGTGATATGGCCGTTGCTCTGCGGCGGATAAAAAATCATACCGTCAATCTTCATGAAGCCATCTTTGCCGACACCTCATTAGGAGCATAAGCTTCACCCCCCTGACAGGGTATTGAAAAATGTTTAAGGGTTTAAGTGCAAGGCAAAAGTTGTCGAAAAAGCGCAGTTTACACCCTGTAAATGACCATTTTGAGACAATTTTCAACGCAGCAATCGCAACGCAGATAGTTTTTCAACCGCCTGCTAAAGACAGGTTCCAATGAGTCAGCCAGCAACAACAACTCCAGGTTCCCCGGCAAAAACAGCTGCTGAATATCGCTGGGGCCTGATCTGGAGAATGACTTTTCTCTTGATCTTGTCACTCCTATTATCATCCTGTGCAACCCCAAAACCAAAACCCTTTGATCTCGGTCACTGGACCCGGATACAAATTGAACAGTTGCAAAGTGAGGTTCAAGATATTCCCGACCCCGCCGGGAAAATCACCTTGATTTCAGCGGCCTTTTTAAAAACCCCCTACCGCAGTAACACCCTGATCGGCAGCTCGGAAACAGACGAGATATTTGTCCTCCGCCTCGATGGAGTTGATTGCTTCACCTTTCTCGATTATGTAGAAGCGCTGCGCAGATCCACCAATTTCGCCGAGTTTGAAACGGTTCTGCGCCAGGTCCGCTATACCAATGGAGAGGTCACTTTTTTACAGCGGCACCACTTCTTCTCGGCATGGGGAAACGTCCCCCTCGCTCCACTGCGCGATGTGACATCTCAAGTTGGGGGAAGCAAGACCCGCTGGGTGGTAAAACAGTTGAATCAAAAGGGGGACGGAACCCTCTATCTAGCGGGCTACCCGGTTAAAAAACAGGTCATCGCTTTTATTCCTCCCGAAATAATTGACCTATCGATCCTGGATAAATTGCACAGCGGGGATTATATCGGTATCTACAGCCCGTTACCCGGACTCGATGTCTCCCATACCGGCATTATCATCAGGAAGAAGGGGGAAATTTTCCTCCGCCACGCCTCATCAAAACGGTGGCGGAACCAGGTCAGAGACGAGAAGTTACTCCCATATCTGGGGAAAAAAAAAGGGCTGATCGTGTACCGACCAGTTGTAGAACATTAAACGAGTACCCTGTAACCCATAAACTTTCGCACCTTGCTGGTTCTTTTGTACGTCAACTGCGTTGCAACCTTGCGAAACCCTATGAGTTACTGGGCACTAGGAGGAGAAAGAATGTATCTCGTTGCAATTCATCAGTGGCAGCAGGAAACAACAGAGGTTGCAGAAATTGTTGCTGCAGCACTTAATCTTCTGGTTTTTGAAGCTCGACAAAAGGTTATCGGCGGAGAACCTGTCGTAATAGCCAGCTTTGCCGATCAAAATCAAGCCGAAGAGCTGGCAATAAAAATCACCGATGCAGGCATCCCGGCATGGGTGATTGACACCCAGGAAGTGCGGAATAACAATCGGCGACAATATGTCTCCCATTTCGAGCTGGGAGCACAGGCATTACAAGTTACGACATCGAGTGGTGACCTCTTGGAGGTTGGTTACGAAACAATCGATCTGTTACTGATTGCCATCGGTGGCGTCGGTCAGACAGAGACAACGAACACCACGGTAGAACGTAAATTCAGCCTGGGAAAGACCTTGCTCTCCGGTGGAATCCCGATGACCAAAAAAGTAAAAACAACCGAAACATTAACGACTGAAGAACGTGACAAAACATTCTGGCTCTATACCCGTAGCGGTGAAACGTTAATCTTTACCTGCAATGCAATGGATTATACGGGTCTCGGTGAAGCACGCCAGATCACCCATGATCTGAATTTCACCTACTTACTGAAAGAGTTACAACGACTGTCCCCACAAGCACACTACAATGATCAGCTACTGACACGGGTCGGTCAGGCCCAGATGTTGGGTCAGGTTCTTAATCCAGAGAGTGACCTTGATCTCGCTTTTGCAATTTTGTCACAAAGTTTGAGAAACACTCTTCGTTGATGTTCTTCGTTGATGTAAATAATCCACCAGAAAGAGATTCCAGTGAACGACCTGAAAATTTCAACTGAAATTATTATTCCCGGGCAGGAAATTGAGCTGACAGCGATCCGTTCGCAGGGAGCAGGTGGACAGAATGTCAACAAAGTCTCTACCGGGATTCATCTCCGTTTTGATATCCCCAATTCGTCCCTTCCAGAACATTTGCAGCAACGGCTGTTACAATCTTCCGATCATCGGATCAGCAAAGATGGTGTGATCATCATCAAATCCCAACAAACCCGCAGCCAGGAACAGAATCGAATCAATGCCCTGCAAATGCTGCAGACAATGATTCAGTCTGCCATGGTCACCCAGAAACCACGAAAAAAAACCCGTCCAAGCAAAACATCAACCAAGAAACGGACCGACCAAAAGAAAATGCGCGGCAAAGTAAAAGAATTACGACAAAAAGTCCCTCACTAACAGGGCGTTGAAAAACGTTTTCGAAGCCGCGAGTGCAAGGCGAAAATTGTCGAGAAAGCGCAGTTTACATCCTGTAAATGAGCATTGTGAGACAATTTTTAACACAGCAATCGCAATGCAGATAGTTTTTCAACACCCTGTTAAACAGCCTGTCCCTGCCTCAATCCTACGCCCTTTTTTAGCCCTTGCCGCCATTTCTTAAATAATGTAAATTAAACCAATCTATTATTTCAGCGAATTGCGGATAAAATGTCCCAAATAAATTATCTCATAGTTGAACAGCAGCAGACTCCCCCCGAGAACCTGCCGGAGATTTTGCAGCAGCTGTCACAGAAGTTTCAGCTCGATATCTACCAGTGCCGGCAGCGACTGACCGGACGGGGGTTATCCCTGTTGACCAGGGGCAAGCAGGAGAATCTGGAAAAAATTTCAGCTTTTCTACAAGACACCGGTTTTATTCACTGGCTGGTTGAACCTTCCAAATCGGGATTTGTCCCCCTTAAAATTCGTAATTTACAAGTCAGTTCAGACCGAATTATCTTTGGTTGCCAAAAAAAACAGGTGGTTTTCCCAAAAGGGGCAACCATCCTCGCTATTTTCGCCGAAACCACCGGGGAGCTGGCAGAAAAAAGTGTCAAACAACTCCTTTCCAGCCATGCTTATCGTGGCCGTGATGATGTTCGTCATCTGGAAGAGAGTAAGGTTCACAAAATTATCCTCCAGGGGAAACCGGTTCTTGACCTCTATCTCCTCGATGACAATAAACAAGTGGCAGATGCAGTCCGTATCTTCCCCGGCAAATTTGACCCGAAGGGTCTGGGAGAACTGGCAACTCTCAGCAGCAAACAAAATCTGCAGCAAATTCTCAAACTGGTGGAAGAATACGCTGGGGAATTTCACCTGCAAACCGATTTTGGTCTGGTCAATCTCCCCGGCTGTCTTCTCCGTCGGGACGATCCGGACAACCCGGAAACCCAACGGAAGAATCTTCTCAGCCTGGCTCGCTATGGTTGGCTGATGGCAGATTTGGTCAAATCAGAACCGATTATGGCGTCGCAACCGAATCAAGAGAATAATCTGAGTGGAGCTGTTACTGCGGCGATACTGATGCAGAATCCAGCACTTGCTGCTGCGGGGGAACTGGATGAAATACTCCCCATTGCCAAAGAAATCAGTGCAGAGATTGATCAAGGGTCGAATGGTGATGAGAGAGTAACCAGCACCCCACCCGATACCGCTGAT
>JAOZQF010000052.1:0-1462 GCA_029932345.1 Desulfuromusa sp.
AGTGTCTTTTTCCCCTCTCCGATTCTTTGTGCCGATAATGGTGCCATGCTGGCGGTTGCTGGTGACTACTATCTGTCTCGGGGTGTTGTTTCGGGTCTTGATTTAAATGCTGTGTCCAGTTGGCCGCTGGAACAGCTTCATCAGGAATTATTGTAGAACGATTATGTGGCGACGCTGGGGATTTTTTAGACAGTTTAAATTGAATATTATCCATCTGGCTCGTATTCGATCGGAACCTGATGCGATTGCACGTGGTGTGGCACTCGGTCTGTTTATTGGTTTTACCCCAACTTTTGGTTTTCAAATTGTTCTGGCTCTTCTGCTTGCCTCTCTTCTCCGTCAAAATAGAATTGCTGCATTTGTTGGTGTCTGGATTACCAATCCACTGACGGCTCCAATAATTTATGGTCTTGAATATAAAGTAGGCCGGATGCTGCTTGGTTTGCCACCCCTTGAACTTAAAGGTTTTGACTGGCAGATGGCCTCTTCTCTTGGTCTGCAGGTGGGTAAGCCATTGTTATTGGGATGCCTGGTCTTAGGTATTCCGTGTTCTATTATTGGCTACTCTCTGGCGGTCCGGTTAATTCCAAACTTGCGCCAGATGAAGATCCCTCGTTGGCCTCGTCGGCATGATTCTCAGGAAAAATAGCTTATATGCCTTATCGCACTAAAAAACGTTTCGGTCAGCACTTTCTCCATGATCGGGCGGTGATTGATAAAATCATTGCGGCGGCGCAGATTACTTCGGATGATCATGTCGTAGAAATAGGCCCTGGTCTCGGAGTCCTGACCGACCAGCTATTGCCCCGTGCTGCAGATGTTCAGGTGATGGAGATTGATCGTGATCTGATCGAGCGGCTGGAAGCGCGAGAAGATTCCCGTTTGACCATCCATTCCGGGGATGTTCTCAAGCTGCCGTGGCGAAATTTTCTTGATTCCCCTCCTTATACTTTGGTGGCGAACCTTCCCTACAACATCTCCAGCCAAGTCGTTTTTCGCCTGATTGAACACCGCGAGCTGTTTCAGCAGATGGTATTAATGTTCCAGCGAGAAGTTGGCGAACGTCTGGTGGCTGCTCCCGGTGGAAAAGACTACGGGATTTTATCGGTTCTTTGCCAGCTCTGGTATGAGATCAAAACGGTGACTCTGGTAAAGCCAGGGGCATTTTCTCCACCACCAAAGGTTGATTCAATCGTCCTTAAGTTTAATCTATTGCCCTCAGCGCGGGTTGATCCGATTGATGAGGTTCTATTTAAGAGAGTCGTCAAAGGGGCATTTGCCTACCGGCGTAAAACCTTGCGCAACAGTCTCCTCGCCAGTGGTTTTGCTGCGACAGAGATTGATTCGTCACTGCAACAAGCCGGTGTTTCACCGGGGTGTCGCGGAGAAACTTTGTCGTTACAAAACTTTTCTGATCTGACCAGATTCTTTGCTGAAAAATAAATCAAAAATAAATCAAAAA
>JAOZQF010000052.1:1562-12001 GCA_029932345.1 Desulfuromusa sp.
AAAAATAAATCAAAAATAAATCAAAAACTTATCAATCTTGCTTGATAACTGACAGTTCGTGGTTTATTCTTTTCTGATGCTGCCATTGATAATTCTGTCTCTGGTTAAACATTATGGTTTTACCCTTTTGTAGTGAATTAGGGAGATAAACATGAAAGTGACTGTGGCCCGTGGTGGTCGAACGTCAGAGGAACGAGATCAGCTTTTTCAACGTGAAACGATTGAACAAGAGTTGATCCGTCAGGGTCTGACAGCGGGTTTACCTGCTTGTCTGGATTTGGCAAACATTTTGCGAGAGGAGATTCCTGAGAATTTTTTGTCCTCTCTCAGCTTACCGGAGCTTGCGATGAACCTGCTCCAGGCCAGCGAATTTCTTGCCCAGCGTAATCCTGATGAAATTAAGGTTGCATTGCAGCCACAGAAAACACCTGGACATTATTATCTTTTCACCAGTGCTCCAGATGCTAATCATATATTTTTCTCACTGCAAGAATATCTGCATCGTCGCTCGCTCCATTTCCGGGTCATCTGTCACCCAATCCTTTCAATTTCACGTGACAAGGGGGTTCTGCAACAAGTTTCAGAGGGGGATAGTGATCTGCCTCAGGAATCATTTGTCTGGATGGAGTTGGAACGATTCCCATCTCGAAAAGTCAAGGATTTAGAACAGGCGGTTACCACAATTATTTCTTCTGCTGTGGAAATTTATAAAGATCGATCACAGATGTTTCAGAAGATAGCCGATCTCGAGAAAATTGAGGGATTGAGTCAATACCAGGATCTGTATGGATGGTTACAGCAGGAAAACTTTATTCCGGTTACGACCCGTAGTTACACCTATAAAAAGGGTGCTGATGCTACGGAGTTTTTTGAAGAAACTGATAAGTCCCTGGGTCTTGGGGTGTTCTATGATCGGGCATTTTATAAGGATGCACAGGCCGTATCTTTAACTCCTGAAAAGGTTTTTTCCCTGCTGGGTCATGGTAAAAATGTTGATCTGGAAAGAACCGAATTTCGCTGTCCACTGCACCGCTTTGAGCGTTTAACTTATATTGGTTTCCGTGAAGAACTCGAAGATGACCGTTATCGTGAACATTGCTTTCTGGGATTCTATACCCAGAAAAGTGTTGATGAAAGTTCCTTTTCTATCCCGGCTCTGAAACGACGGATTGAGCCGGTAATGGAGCAACTGAAGATCCCGTACCACAGTCACAATTATCGTAAAACCATACAGATCATCAACAGTTTTCCAAAAATTGAATTATTTCTGATGGGTGATATTGAGCTTCGGCGAATGATCCGGTCTTTTACCCAGATGCACCGTCAGGCAGGAGTTAAAGTTGTTGTTGCTCCGAGTGCCGCAGAAACATCTCTGACCCTGATGTTAATTATGCCTAACGAATATTATATTCCGGAACATATTGAGCGGATGGAGATCTATCTAAGGCGCTACTTCAGAGCAGTTTCAGTCGAGTCAAGATTGATCCACATGGCCTCTGATTACCTGAGTCTACACGTTAATCTTCAATTGCAGGAGAAAGAGGTCAAGATTGATCTGATTCAATTAGAGCAAGGTTTAACCCGGGTCGCAATGCCCTGGAAATTGAAATTTCGGGCATTGCTTGAGAAAAATTTCGCCGAAGACTCTTTTCCAACCTGGGAACGTTACAGTAAAGCATTTAACAAAGATTATCGTGCCCGGACCCATCCACGTTTTGCCGTGCGCGACGTATTAAATATTGAGCAACTGTTGCGCAATAGACTCGATTCTTTTGATCTCTGGGGGCCATTTCACGAGGAGGATGACTACTATCGGTTGCAATATTACAGCCTCAGTCGTAGTTACCTGAATGATCTGATGCCGTTTTTGCAGAATCTTGATCTCTGTGTTCTGCACGAAATTGATTCAGATCTTGATGTTGGTTCTGAGCAGGTTTTCATCAAAAGCTTTGCTATTAAACCCAATTCAGACAACAGTTTGCCATTTAAGCAGATCAAGCCTCTGTTGCTGGATACTCTTCTGGCGATGCGGAATAATGAGGTGGAAAATGACTACCTGCATCGTTTACAACCACTGACCGGTCTTTCCTGGCGAGAAATTGACGTATTTCGTGGTTATCGAAGCTATTATTTTCAGCTTGGTAGTCCTTTTACTAAAAAACGGGTTGCTGATGCGTTGGTCAATAACGCCAAGGTTGCCCATCTTCTTTATCGCTATTTTGAAGGGCGCTTTAAACCATCAGAAAAGCTGGCAGACCCGATGACTCGTGAGTTAGAAGTTCTGTCACCGATTCGGCAGGAACTGGTGACTGCTCTTGAAGTTGTCAGTGATCCAAATGAAGATAAAATTCTGCGAACTTTATTCAACCTGATTGATTCGACCATCAGGACGAATTTTTTCCTTCGCTATCAAACTGATGATTATTTCTTCTCCTTTAAAATTAATGCCCTTGGTGTTATCGAAATGCCAGCGCCTCGGCCACTTTATGAAGTTTATGTCCACTCAGCAAAAATGGAAGGTTTACACCTGCGTGGCGGTAAGGTTGCTCGTGGAGGGATTCGCTGGTCGGATCGACCCGATGATTTCAGAACCGAAATTCTCGGCTTGGTCAAGGCACAGATGACCAAGAACGCAGTGATTGTTCCCGAAGGGTCAAAAGGCGGTTTTGTGACCAAGTTGACCAGTCCTGATCGGGAAAAAATGGGTCAAATTGTGATCGAAGCTTACCAGACTTTGATGCGTGGTTTGCTTGATCTGACCGATAATCGGGTTGGTGATGACATTGTCCAACCGGAAGGAATCATTACTTACGATGATCTCGATCCCTATCTGGTTGTCGCTGCCGATAAAGGGACCGCTCATTTGCCCGATACGGCAAATGCCGTCAGTGAATCTTATGATTTCTGGCTCGGTGATGCTTTTGCCAGTGGTGGCTCCCATGGATACGATCATAAACAGCTCGCAATCACTGCACGCGGAGCCTGGGAAAGTGTTAAGAGGTCATTCCGGGAGTTGGGACATGATATCCAGACAAAACCTTTTACTGTCGTCGGTATTGGCGATATGAGTGGTGATGTCTTCGGTAACGGGATGCTGCTTTCGAAACAAATCAAGTTGTTGGCAGCTTTTGATCATCGTCATATTTTTCTTGATCCTAATCCCGATCCGCAAAGTTCCCACAAAGAACGGGAGCGGATGTTTGCACTGCCGCGCTCCAGTTGGGAAGATTATAATAAAGAGCTGATTTCTGAGGGTGGTGGGGTGTTTTCCCGTCAGTTGAAAGAGATCCCATTATCTCCTCAAGTGGCCGAATGGCTCGGGGTGCGTCAAGGGAGCATGGATGTTCCCGGGCTGATCAAGTTGCTGCTGACTGCCCAGGTCGATTTGCTCTGGAATGGTGGCATTGGTACCTACGTCAAGTCCTCGGCACAAAGTAATGAGGATGCCGGTGATCGTGCCAATGATGCGGTTCGGATTGATGGTGTTGAACTCCGTGCCAAGGTTGTTGGCGAAGGTGGAAACCTGGGGTTAACCCAGCTGGGTCGGACTGAATTTGCCCTGCATGGTGGACATATTAATACTGATGCAATAGATAATTCAGCCGGTGTCGACTGTTCTGATCATGAAGTCAACCTGAAAATTTTGCTCCGTCTCTTACGTCAGGAAGGGCATGTTAAAGACCTTGAAGAGGGTTATGCATTTCTGGATGAGATGGAAGATACTGTTTGTCTCGATGTTCTTGCCAATAACTATACCCAGACGCTCTCTCTTTCCCTCGATGAGATGCGTTGCGCTGAAGATGTTGAGCCCCATCTGGAATTGATCGACCGGTTAGGGCGTTCCGGACTTCTTGATCGGCGTGGAGAGTTTTTGCCCAGTCGTAAAGAAGTTTCAGCGCGTCAGATAAACCGACTGCTACGCCCAGAACTCTCTGTTTTGCTGGCTTACAGTAAAATGTTCCTGTTTAAAGCTTTGCTTGATTCCGAATTACCAGAGAATAAAATTGTCTCTCAATTACTCTTCGATTATTTTCCACAGCAGGCCATCGATCGCTACCCTGAGTCATTAATCCACCATCCTCTGGCCAAGGAAATTTCTGCAACTATCCTGACGAACCGGGTGATTGATCAGGCGGGAAGTGCTTTTCTTTTGACCGTCAGTCGAATGGCTGGTTGCCCCCAGGTTGAAGTTGCAAACGCCTACCTGATTTTTGATAATTTACTTGGTGGCCATGAACTCCGTCAGGCGGTTTTTGCCCTCGATAATAAAATTCCAGCAGAGCGGCAATATAAACTGTTATTGAAACTTGAAGATTTACTCAGCTTCTTCTGCTCTCACGCCTTGAGCAACAATATGACCATTCCCTCTTCGGAACAGGACCTGGAACGGATTAGTCAACAATTGCAGCAATACGCAGAATTTTTGCCGCAAGTTCTTCCTGCCAGTTCCTGGCAAGAGTGTGAACAATTGCAGTCTCAACTTCAGAATGATGGGCTGTCTGCAGAGATTGCATCCAGATATGCCGTTCTTGATTATCTCACCGACTTCCTCCCATTGATCTGTATGGTTGAATCCTCAGGACAGAATCTTGAGCAACTTGCTCAGATCAAAGTTCTGGTTGAGGAAAAAATTGCTAGTACATCTATCTATGAACTATTGGAAAAAGTTGCGGTGCTGGATAGTTGGGATCGGCGGGCCCGTGAATCTCTGATCAGTTCACTGCATGCAGTCAATATCAAAATTGTTCAACAGGTTGCATTGGAAGCGGCAGATAATCCGCAAAAATATTTCTCTCAGCGGCGGCAAAAGTTAAGAACATTTACGGGATTGCGGCAGTCATTAATCAGTGAAGTGCCACGGAATTTCCACCCATTCACAGTGCTGCTGCGCTCTTTAGAGAGCCTGTTGACGGCATAAATTTCAGTGAGTTGGTTGTTTTTGGGGCGGGTTAATCCCGCCCCATTTTTTTTCGTTATGCAGAAACATCTATACTCCCGTAACAAGTCGATGTTTCTGGATAGACACACAATAGTAACTGTGTTATATCCGGTTTGATTCCAGAATGTGATGGCTGACCCGGAACCCGTACCGGAGTCACAAGGCTACCTTTCTGGTTCAATACATACCGCCTGGATCTACGGACCGGGACGGAAGGTTTTTTTTAAACAGTGCGGTATCGTTCTGTCTGTGCCTTTCGTTGCGACGATGGGCATTTTCTGTTTTTTGCCAGTGAGGAATAACTGTGAAAAAGCGCAAGACAATTCTCGATATCGGCCTGATGAAACAGCAGCAGGATAAAATCTCTGTTCTGACCGCCTACGATTATCCTTTTGCTCAACTGATGGATAGCGTCGGCATTGATATTATTCTGGTTGGCGACTCGGTTGGCTCAGTTTTTTCCGGTTACGATAATACTCTGCCGGTGACCGTGGAAGAGATGCTCTATCACACCAGAGCAGTGGTGCGAGGCAGTCAGCAAGCATTGATTGTGACCGATATGCCCTTTATGTCTTATCAGATCGATCTGCCTGATGCTCGTAAGAATGCCGGTCGTTTGATCAAAGAGGGAGGGGCGCAAGCCGTAAAGCTTGAGGGTGGTGAACATATGGCAGCCACCATCCGCGCTATTGTTGATATTGATATCCCGGTGATGGGGCATATTGGCCTGACTCCGCAATCGATTCACCGGATGGGTGGTTTTAAGGTTCAGGGTCGGGAAGAAGAGCAGGCCCGACGGATTCTTGCTGATGCCAAAGCGGTGGAAGATGCCGGTGCTTTTGCGGTGGTGCTGGAAGGGATTCCCCGCAATCTGGCAAAAGCGGTCACCGCAGCGCTTTCGATTCCGACAATTGGGATCGGTGCCGGTGCTGACTGTGATGGTCAGGTGCTGGTGATTCACGATATTCTCGGTCTCTGCGATAAATATTCACCCAAATTTGTCAAACGTTATGCCGATATTTCTGCGACTATTTCGTCGGGAATTGAACAGTACATCAAGGAGGTCAAAGCGGGTGATTTTCCTACGACTGACCACTCTTTCAAGTAAATAGCCATGAATATTATTAAATCAATTGATGAAATGAAACAATGGGTCGCCACCGTCCGGGCAGCAGGCGAGACAATCTCTTTTGTTCCGACTATGGGTTTTCTCCACCAGGGTCATCTCTCTCTTCTCGATGAGGGGCGAAAGCGCGGTGATCAACTGGTTCTCTCCATCTTTGTCAACCCGACCCAGTTTGGAGTGGGGGAGGATTTTGAGGATTATCCCCGTGATTTGGAGCAAGATAGCCAATTGGCACAGCAGGCCGGTGTCGATGTGATTTTTGCCCCCGAAGCGAAGCAGATGTACCCGTCGGGTTATGCCACCTATGTCGATGTCGAAGGGATCACCAACACCCTCTGTGGTACCAGTCGCCCCGGGCACTTTCGCGGCGTTTGTACCGTTGTCAGCAAACTTTTCAATATTGTTCAGCCCCATAGTGCCATTTTTGGCAACAAGGATTTTCAGCAACTGGCCGTTATCAAAAGGATGACTCTGGATCTCAATCTCCCGGTTGAAATTATCGGCATGCCAATTTTCCGTGAAGCTGACGGGCTGGCAATGAGTTCAAGAAATGTCTATTTGAGTCCTGATCAACGCAAGCAGGCACTGGTTCTCTCCCGCTCACTGCAACGCGCCAGAGAGATGGTCAGTAGTGGAGAAACTGGTTGTGAAGTTATTATCGGGCAACTGAAGATGTTGATTGAACAACAACCCGATGCCCGGATTGATTACATCCAGATCTGCCATCAGTTGACTCTGGAAGATCAAGCTCATGTTGATGCCGATTCAGTATTATTGCTGGCAGTTTATGTCGGTAAACCCCGATTGATTGATAACGGTTTCCTTCGGGCTGAATCATGACTGAAACGGCCCTTGCTAATCTGCAGAACCTGTATCGTATTTTTACCGTTCCGGAAGCGCCCGATTCAACCCTGGGGGCGGTTGATCATGCGATCGGTGAGAATGTTGCGGATTTTCTGCAAAAACATATTGTCGCACTGGAGCGCAGTCTTGAAGATATCGAAAAAGATTTTGCTGCCGCAAAAATACCCGAAGAACCCTCATTTGTTTCCGATTATGCCGAATTTGTAAAACAAAAGCTGGTGGCCCAGTCGGTGCATACGGCCGCTCCGGGATTTGTCGGCCATATGACCTCAGCACTCCCTTATTTTATGTTGCCGTTATCCAGAATTATGACGGCGCTGAACCAGAACCTGGTCAAGGTTGAAACGTCGAAAGCATTTACCCCCATGGAGCGTCAGGTGCTGGCGATGCTGCATCACTTAATTTATCGGCAGGATGACAGTTTTTATCAACAATGGATTCACGACAGTCAGCATGCGCTGGGGGCGTTCTGCTCCGGGGGAACAATTGCCAATACAACCGCCCTGTGGGCTGCAAGAAATCAACTTTGCGGGCCGGATGGTGACTTCACCGGAATCGCCAAAGAGGGATTACTCAAGGCTCTGCACCATCTCAAGTGTGAAGGTCTGGCGATACTGGTTTCTCGCAGAGCGCACTATTCACTGGGAAAAGCGGTTGATCTGCTCGGAATTGGGCGGGATAATCTGATTCTGGTTGATACCGATGCCGACAGTCGCATCGATATGGCTGCATTGCGCTGCGAATATGAAAAATTGCGTGATCAAAATATCCGTCCACTGGCTCTGATCGGGATTGCCGGAACCACTGAAACGGGCCATGTTGATCCCCTGGATAAGCTGGCTGATTTCGCTCAGGAAATAGGGTGTCATTTTCATGTTGATGCTGCCTGGGGTGGGCCGACGCTGTTTTCCGAAACACATCGTCATCTGCTCAAGGGGATTGAACGCGCTGATTCGGTCACTATCGATGCCCATAAGCAACTCTACGCCCCGATGGGTGCCGGTATGGTGTTATTTAAAGATCCCCATGCCCTGACGGCGATAGAACATCATGCCAATTATATTTTACGCCATGGCTCCAAAGATCTGGGTAGCCATACTCTGGAAGGATCTCGGCCCGGCATGGCGATGCTGGTTCACGCCGGATTGTCAATTATTGGGCGAAAAGGGTATGAGCTGCTGATCGATCTTGGAATTGCCAAGGCGCATAAATTCGCTGACCTGATCAACGCTCATCAAAATTTTGAATTAATCACCGAGCCGGAGTTGAATATTCTCACCTATCGCTACAATCCCGCCTGGTTGCAGAAGAAAATGGGACAATTAAATCAGCGACAGCTGCAGAGAATCAATCCTCTATTAGACCTGATAACTCAGGAGGTACAGAAGCGGCAACGCGAAGCGGGGAAAACTTTTGTTTCGCGAACCCGGCTGCGCTCCTCTCTCTATCATGGAGAACAGATTTCAGTATTTCGGTCGGTATTGGCAAACCCTCTGACCACAGAGGAGATTTTAGCTGCAGTTCTTGAAGAGCAATGTGCTATTGTCAAACTGACAGAGGTTCAGAATTTTATTGAAGATATTAAGCAGATTGTCGCATAGGGTTGTAGGGTTGCTGTTTTGAATTGTATCTACACCGCCAAATATCTGGTTTCAAGTAACGCTCCACCTGTTGAGGGTGGGGCGTTACTTGCTCATGCCGGTCAGATTGCTGCTGTTGGCACTGTTGCTGAGTTGAAAAGCAATAACCCCGGTGTTGCCGTGGTCGATTTTGCGGATGCACTCCTGGTGCCGTTGCTGGTCAATGCCCATACCCATCTGGAACTTACCGATTTTCCTGACTGGGTTGAAAATGTGGGGGAGGGGGCTTCTCCCGAAAATTTTGTCGACTGGATCCTGCGGCTGATCAGAGTTAAGCAGAAACTGGATAAAAATCAGTATCAGCTTTCATTGAGTCATGGAATTCTTCAATCCGTCGCTGCGGGGACCGGTGCCGTTGGTGATATCCTTGCTCATCATGCAGCCCGGCATCTTTATCAGAACAGCCCCCTGGTCGGTTCCCTGTTTCTGGAAACCCTGGGACAGGATCCTGCCACGATCTGCCGACTGAGGAATGGACTCAGCGAAGCACTGAAAGATGAAGTTGTCGGTCTGGTTGAACTGGGCATTTCACCCCATTCTCCCTATTCAATCAGCCAGGATTATTTAAAGAGTATCTATGCTCGTTGTCAGCACGGGAAGTTGCGCTGCACAACCCATCTGGCCGAATCGTCTGCCGAGGTTGAGTTTGTGCAACGGAGTCAGGGTGATCTAGCGAGTCGACTCTACCCCTACATTGGTTGGGAAGGGTATATCCCTCTCCCTTCCGGGCAGCGTCCAGTGGAGTATTTACAACAACAGGGTGGTTTGTTTCCGGAGAATCTGTTGGTCCACGGAGTGCACTTAAATAATGCTGAAATTGAAACATTGGCCGACAAGAAGATGTGGTTGGCACTCTGCCCACGCTCCAATGCAACCCTCAATGTCGGTAAAGCTCCTGTTGGAAAGTTGCATCGGGCTGGAGTGAAGTTGGCTCTTGGAACCGATAGTCTTGCCAGTTGTGACAGTTTGTCGATCTGGGATGAAATGACATTTGCCCATCGCTGGTTCAATGGCGAACTTGATGCGCCAACGTTGTTTTCTATGGCAACCCAGGGTGGTGCCGAAGCTCTGGGTCTGGAGAAGCGGATCGGTTCCCTTGAAACTGGAAAGTCAGCAAGTTTTCAGATTTTACGACCAAAAACAACGGTTGCCGCAGATGAAATTTTCGACTATTTTGTTTCGTCCGGCTGTACTGATGATATTGTTCAGGTGTATCATCGTGGGCAACCGCAAACGATTGACAAAATTGTCACAGACTGAAAATAATTGGAAATACCTATGGGAATCAAAATCATAGCGACCAATAAAAAGGCTTACCACGATTACTTTATTGATGAGACCTTTGAAGCAGGGATTGCTCTCACTGGAACCGAAGTGAAATCGATCCGCGAAGGGAAGGTTAATCTCAAGGAATCTTTCTGCCGGATCAAAGGTGGCGAAGTTTACATCAATAATATGAATATCGCCGTTTATGAATTTGGAAATCGGGAAAATCACGATCCAACCCGGATGCGTAAATTGTTATTGCATCATGCTGAAATTGACAAATTGATCCGCCTGACCGAACAGAAGGGCTTGTCTATGGTACCGACCAAAATCTATTTTAAGCAGAACTATGTCAAACTTGAAATCGGGGTCGGGCAGGGGAAGAAGTTGCATGACAAGCGGGAAACTCTGAAACGGAAAGAAGCTGACCGTGAAATGGCCAAAGCAATAAAGAGTGCTCAACGATAGCACCACAGTATAATTGAAGACTGGATTTATTTTTAAAAATATGAGATAATGTCTTACATGTCAGTTGTTAACTGACTGAAAAACAACAACTTTCAGAATGGGGGTGTCAAGGTTTCGACGGGGGACGGAAACGAAG
>JAOZQF010000202.1 GCA_029932345.1 Desulfuromusa sp.
TTGAACAGTGGTTCAATAACCGTTCGCTGCGGATCATCGATCAGCACCATGATGTGAGGTAACTCTATCGGTGCATTCTGCCGGACTTTGATCCGTGGCGGCAGGCGATCAAGAATGGTCCCCTCCGTTGACCGGATGAGACTTTGTGCCCCTTTGGTATAATCATATTTTTCCAGATCGAGTGCTACGATCAACCCTTTGCGCGATTCAACTGCCGCCGTTTTACGATCAACCAGAATAAATCCGGGGGGTTGCTCTTCCAGACTACCATCGGCCAAATAGGCCTCCATAGCTCGATTGATAGCCGCAATCCGCTGCTCGGTATCGGCATCGTCAAGATAAACTTCAGGGAAAACCAGGTTTAATGTCGAAATATTTCCTGCCGTCTGCCGTTCCAGCCGCTGCCAGTAGTCTGGATCAGAAGTGTACTGATCACAGGCAATCACCGCCCAACGCTGCATATCTGTCCCTTTTTTCGGCAACAGAATTTTCGGCACCTGCACCCCGATTTTTTCAAAAAACATTCGCTGACCTTTCTATTGATTCTCCAAGTGTATTTCACCATTTCAAAACACGGATATGGAACATTATTCTATCTGCTTAAAACTATTTTTCAACACCAATTGCACAACATATTTTACCCAATGAACTTATAAATCCAACAACTTAGTGTTTGACAGAAATCCAAGGTTAACATATATAATTATTGAGCAAATAGATTTAGTTATTTTTCTTCATATCATTAAAACACCAAACAGTGTTTTTTTGTGATAGAATTGATTTCTGTGATTTTGTCTTTGTTTTAGTCGCTCAACACTCTAACAGGAGGATAAAGGTATGAAGCTTACAAAAGTTCTAGTTCTGATTCTTGGTTTGTGTCTAACCTTCGGGACCTTTGCCTATGCCGGCAAAGATCTTGATGCAGTAAGAGCAAAAGGGTATATCCAGGCCGGTGTTAACGGCTCGGTCTTCGGTTTTGGAATGCCTGATGCAAAAGGTAACTGGGCTGGTCTCGATGTCGATACCGCTCGTGCCATTGCAGTGGCGATCTTTGGTGATGCCAGCAAAGTCAAATTCACCCCCCTGTCAGCACAGCAACGCTTTACCGCTCTGCAATCTGGTGAGATTGACGTTCTGACCCGTAATGCAACTCAGACATTAAGCCGTGAAACCCAACTTGGTCTCAACTTTGTTTCGGTCAACTACTACGATGGTCAGGGGTTCCTGATCTCGAAAAAACTTGGGGTTAAAAGTGCCAAAGAGCTTGATGGCGCAACTGTCTGTGTTCTCCCCGGAACCACCACTGAGCAAAATGCTGCTGACTATTTCCGGACCAACAATATGTCCTGGAAACCGGTTGTTATTGAATCAACTGCAGAACTGGCAAAAACATTTTTTGCCGGGCGTTGTGATGTACTAACCTCCGATGCTTCCCAATTAGCAGCTACCCGTGCCATCGCTGCCGATCCTAAAGGTTACATCATCCTCCCCGAAATCATCTCCAAAGAGCCTTTGGCTCCAGCCGTACGTCATGGTGACGATCAGTTCAGAGATATCGTTGACTTCACAGTTCTGGCGCTGATCAATGCTGAAGAACTTGGCATCACTTCCAAAAATGTTGATAAAATGCTTAAGAGTAAAAGTCCGGTTATCCAGCGTTTCCTCGGTGTTTCCGCAGGTAATGGCAAGGCTCTCGGTCTGGATGAAAAATGGGCCTATAACATCATTAAACAAATTGGCAACTACGGTGAAGTTTTTGAGCGCAATGTCGGCGTCAACACTACGCTGGGTCTTGAGCGCGGTCTTAACGCCCTCTGGACGAATGGTGGCCTGATGTATTCTCCTCCATTCAAATAATTTTATTCTTGTGATTTGATTTTCCGCCGCCGAAACGTGACTGCTTCGGCGGCGCCCTTTATTCCTTTCTCGGGAACGATGATTTGAAACCGACAGATAAATCCACATCACCAGGTACAATCGAAGCAGCAATCCCTTTCTGGCGTGACGCAGGAAAACGGGCAATCGGGGTGCAAATTATTGCCCTCTTTATGGTCGGTGGGGTCAGCTATTACCTGTTCAGTAACACTCAGGCCAACCTGGCTCGCCAATCAATTGCGACCGGTTTTGGTTTTCTGGGCAAAGAAGCCTCTTTTGAGATTGGTGAATCACTGATCCGCTATTCGGCTGCCGACAGCTATGCCAGAGCTCTGTGGGTCGGAGTCCTCAATACTCTCCAAGTTGCTTTTATCGGCATTATTCTGACCACAATTCTTGGCAGTTTTATCGGCATCGCACGACTCTCTTCTAACTGGCTCCTCTCTAAAGTGGCTGGAGCATTTATCGAAGTGATGCAGAACATTCCAATCCTGCTGCAATTGTTCTTCTGGTATGCCATTTTTTACGAGTCTTTTCCCTCACCACGTCAGGCACTGAATCCGATCAAAGGGGTTTTCTTCTGTAACCGGGGTTTCATTTTTGCGATGCCGGAGGCCCATAGTGCCCACACGGCAATGGCCTGGATGTTCCTTGCGGTATTGGTTGGTGGCTGGTTTCTGAACCGCTGGGGATATCAGCGTCAGGAATTGACCGGGCAAGCATTCCCTGCGGGACGGATCACTGTTGCTCTGGCAATTTTTCTACCATTACTTGTCTGGGCTCTCTATGGTGCTCCAACCGCAATGGACATGCCGGAACTGCGCGGCTTCAATTTTACCGGTGGACTGACGTTAAGCCCGGAGTTCAGTGCGCTATTGCTGGGTCTGGTCCTCTACACATCGGCCTTTGTTGCTGAAATTGTCCGGGCGGGGATTCAATCCATCAATCGGGGACAAATTGAAGCGGCCAAAGCGATCGCTCTACGACCGGGTCAGGTCTTACATCTGGTTATCTTCCCCCAGGCGTTGCGGGTTATTATTCCACCATTAACCAGCCAGATGCTCAACTTGACAAAAAATAGTTCCCTGGCTGTTGCCATCGGTTATGCCGATTTTGTCGCCGTCACCAATACCACGATCAATCAGACGGGACAGGCGATCGAGGGGGTCGCTATGATTATGGTTGTCTACCTGTTCTTCAGCCTGTCGACCTCTATTTTCATGAACTGGTACAATAAACATATGGCCTTGGTGGAGAGATAAA
>JAOZQF010000053.1 GCA_029932345.1 Desulfuromusa sp.
ACAAACTTAAAGCCCTTATTGCCCACCCGGTTTTCGGCCTCGGTATTGTGCAGCGTGTTATCGGTTCACAAAAAATAGAAGTTCTCTTTGAGGATGGTAAGAAAACCATGCGTTGCCAATAATTGAATTGGTCTGTGCGCACTTAAACTCTTTGTCAGAAAAAAGTTTGAAAAAAGAAACGACCCATCTATTTTTATAGCAGCTGTGTAAGCCGATAAAACTTGACCCCATTTTTATAAAAAACTTTTCGGGCCAGTTTTTCACCCAGAGCATCAATAATAGTGAAATAGTCATCATCAGAGTAAGGGCGGGGGGCTCTGGTTGATGGTAAATCGGTTCCAAACATCAAAGAATCTGGATTGATGGCAGTAATCTCCCGCAGTACTGATTTAACCGCGAAATCGACCCGACCAAATCCCGTAGCCTTGACATGTACACCTTTCTCGACCAGGGATAGTAAGCTCGGTAACCCCGCCTTCGAAAGCCCCAGATGGTCGATACTGACCCGGGGCAGGTGAACCAGAATGTTGTGCAGATCGGGCAAATCTTTGCTATCCACATATAGTTCAGTGTGCCAACCCACCACTTCATAGACGCGACGGGAAAATTGTTCCAGCTTCTCAATCCCCTCCGAGCCACCCCGCTTCAAATTAAACCGTATCGCTCGAACCCCGGCTCGATTCAGCCGGATCAGTTCCGCATCGGAGACTGTCGCTGGAAGTTGTGTCACCCCGACAAAATTGGGTCCCAGTTCTGCCAATGCGGCAAGTAGGTAAGTCTGATCAAACCCTTGAAATGAGCCCGAAACAATGGCCCCACCAACAACCTGATAATCTCTGGTTCTGTTCAGATAGTCGATTGCAGAAAAGTTATCCGGGAGATATCCCTGGTTTTCTATCAGGGGATAGCTTTTGTTGATAATGTGGAAATGGCTATCGAAGATCTTGAATCGGCAATCTCTTTTCATCATTCTCCCTTGATAGTACGAGGCTGATTTGCTGCATTCCTCCGCTTATTCTACCACTCTTTTTTCTATACAACCCTGCTTATTTCTGCTACAGCAGTGAAGGTCTCTCACTCTCTTATTCTAGCAGGCGAACCCGAATGGCCCGGCAAAAATATTCCGAGATACTCCCGATCCTTTTCAATACTATTCTGGCTCTTTCGGTTCTCTATGCGCCGCAACCGCTGCTGCCGGTCCTGAGTCAACAATTTGAAGTTAGCCGAGAGGCAGCTGCAGCGTTGATAACTGTCACTTTTATCCCGCTGGCTCTGGCACCGTTAGCTTATGGCTATCTGCTCGAAACTGTTTCGCCGATTCGAGTGCTGAAAATTGCCGTTCCTCTCCTGGCATTGACCGAACTGTTGTTTGCCGCAACGTCCAGCTTTCCCCTCTTGATTTTCATCCGACTGATTCAGGGACTGCTGATTCCGGCAATATTAACCTCATTGATGACCTACCTCTCTGCTCGCTCCTCGGCAGATACGGTACAACGGATCATGGCGATCTATATTGCTGCAACAATCTTCGGTGGCTTTATCGGTCGTGCAACGTCTGGTCTGATTGCCAATCTGTTCGGTTGGCGGTTCAGTTTTCTCGCTCTGGCAGTCACCCTCGCCATCGGTTTTTTGACTCTGTTCTGGTTGCCCGAAACAACCGGTTTAAAGGGCTCCCGACCCCGCTTCGGAGCAATTTTAGAAACTTTGCGCCGGCCTGCCTTTCTCCCCATCTACCTGAGTATCTTCTGCCTGTTTCTGATCTTTGCCGCAGTGATGAACTTTATTCCATTTCGTTTGACAGAGCTGAGTGATCAGGCCAATGAACTGCGGATTGGTTTGATGTATTCCGGCTATATGATGGGGATTGTCACCTCTCTCGGTGCGCCAAAAATCATCTCCTGGTTCAGCGGTGAACTTAAAACCATCAGGATCGGCTTTATTTGTCTTGGATTAACCCTGATCGGGCTGGCGACTGATCAAATCTGGCTCCTGTTCGGGATGATGTTTCTTTTTTGTGGTGCCATGTTTCTGGTTCATGCAACGGCCTCCGGGTTAGTTAATCAGCTGGCGGGAAGTGAATATCGTGGTTTGACCAACGGTCTCTACGTCGCCTTCTACTATGCCGGAGGCAGTATTGGATCGTTTGCGCCGGGAATTATTTACCACCACTATGGCTGGAATGGTTTTCTGATAAGCTTGGCAATAATTTGTGGATTAGGTTACTTTTGTATCAATAGGGCGAGAATCTCGGTAAAAGTGTAATAACTCATAAAAAAGGTTTGCAGATGTTATCACCCGGCTACAGTTACAAATTAAAAATTAAAAATATTGATCAGAAGGGGGTCTGGCTCGATGCTCAAGGGGAGGAGCTTTTTCTCTCCAGACGCGAATGTCCGGAAGAGCTGACTGTTGGAGAAACCATTGAGATCTTTCTCTATCTCGATCGGGATAAAAAACCGACGGCAACGACCCGAATACCCCTGGTACAAGTTGGGGAATTTGCCGTGCTGAAGGTCAAAAATGTCAGTCCCCATGGAGTGTTTCTTGACTGGGGGGTGGCGAAAGATCTTCTCGCCCCTTACAGCGAACAGACTCAGAGGATGGAAGAGGGGCGGAGCTATCTGGTTCACGTTTTTCATGATGATGAGAACCGCCCGATTGCCTCAACCCGGCTGGAAAAGTTTCTGGTCAAAGAGAATCGGGATCTTCGGGAAGGGGACCAGGTTGATCTGTTGATCTGGGCCTTTACCGATCTGGGGGCAAAAGTGATTGTCAATAATTACTATGAAGCGTTGCTCTATAAAGATGAAGTCCCTCCCGGGTTGAAACGGGGAGAACACCACACCGGTTTCGTCCTCCGTATCCGTGCCGACCACCGGATTGATGTCACCCTGCGCCGCCCCGGTGCCGCCGGGGTTAAAGATGCCCGGGAGATTATTCTGGAGGCACTCGAAGTTGATGGTTTTCTGTCACTGCACGATCAAAGCCCGCCAGAATTGATCCGTAACCAGTTGGGATTGAGCAAAAAAGTCTTCAAAAAAGCGGTGGGTGGTTTGTATAAGGATGGTCTGGTTGAGCTGAGAGATCAGGGGATCGCTTTACTGAAAAAGTAAAAAACTGACAAAAATCATGTTGCTGGCAGAAGAGGGTGTTTCAGTTGACATGAGTCGTGTCTTTGTTATTATTACAACTTGTCTGATGAGTAGATGTCCGATAAGAAGATATCTGATTTTATTTCTTTTAAGAGGTCCTATGAAGCCAATTAAGAAAGTCCGGCTCTCAGACGGTGTTGTCGCTGCGATCAAGGAGACGATTGCTGCTGATGGTTTTCAGCCGGGCGATAAATTTTACTCAGAAAATGAATTGACCAAAAAATTACAGGTCAGCCGCTCATCTATTCGTGAAGCGCTGAGAATACTTGAAGTGACCGGTCAGGTAATGGTCAGTCAAGGCAAAGGGATTTTTATTGCGGATATAGATGTCCAACAACTTGAAGCATTTACGACATGGCTGAAAAACAACGAGCAATCGATCAAGGATAACTTTGAAGTGCGGCTGATTATTGAGCCAAAGGCGGCTGGACATGCGGCTGAAAACGCAGATGCAGATGATATTTTGAAGATGGAAGATGCCTGCGCACAGTTTAGTAAGTTTGTTGCAGAGGAAAATATTGAAGAAGTTATTCAGTGTGATCGCCGTTTTCATCGCCTTCTTGCGGGAGCAACCAAGAATAAAACTTTACATGTGCTTATGAAATCTATGACCACTGCGCTGCCTAACGGCTGGATCTCCAGTTTATACACTCCGGGACGCATTGAAAAAACAGTTCATGAGCATGCTGATGTCTTGGAAGCAATAATAAAACGAGATAAAAGCGGAGCTGAGAACGCCATGACCCGACACCTGGTCAATGCATTGCACGACATTAATGTGCAGATCAAAAAGCAATCTTAGATCTTTATAAGGAGCAGCAATGTCAGTAAAAGTCACCACCTTGATAGAGAATAGTCCCGGTGAACATCTGGCTCTGAAAACTGAGCATGGCATCTCTTTTTTTATTGAAAAAGATGGTCACAATATCCTCTTTGATACCGGTCAGACAGGAACTTTTATTGAAAATGCTGAGCAACTCAGGGTTGACCTCTCCTCGCTTGAATCTGTGGTCTTAAGTCACGGGCACTATGATCATTCCGGGGGACTTCGAACTCTGACTCAGATCACGACTGACTTTAAGTTGTTTATGGGGCAGGGCTTCTTTGATGAAAAATATGGTTATAAAAATAACTCTTATGAATATCTGGGGAATAATTTTGATCAGAAGTTCTTGGAGGAGCAGGGAATCGCCTATCAATTTGTCGACCAGCCACTTCTGGAGATTGCACCTGGAATTTATATTGTTACCCAGTTTCCAAGAAAACATCAAGATGAGGTCATCAACCCCCGTTTTAAGGTGATGAAGAATGGATCTATGCAACCGGATCCCTTTGATGATGAGGTTCTGTTGGCTGTGGATACCGATGAAGGGTTGGTGGTTTTACTCGGTTGCTCTCACCCTGGGATGAAAAACATGATTGATGCCACTGCAGACCTGATTCAACGTCCCATTTATGCAATTTTGGGCGGCACGCATCTGGTTGAATCCAACGAAAACAGCCTTGGGATGTCCTTGGATTATTTACAGAATGACGCTCTGAAAGTGATTGGTGTGTCTCATTGTACCGGGCAGATCGCTATGGATCAACTGGCAGCATCAAACAGCCACTATTATCATAATCGCACTGGAAGTTCTCTAATCGTTGCATAACTTTTTTATTCACAGTGTCCTGAACGACTCGAATTGAGCTGCTGATCATAACAGGGCGCATCACTCAACAAGGAGGTTCAAAGATGGGTATCCGCAGGAGTAAATCTGGTATTTTGTTTGTCGTACTGGCCGTAGCCGCATTGATGCTGGTTCCAGCGACCAGTAGTTTTGCAGCCAAGGGTAAGATTATCTGGAAGTCTTCAGGACATGGCCCGGCATCCGATCCTTCACAAATTTTTCATGACAAACTTTGCCACGCCATCACCAAAGCAACCGCTGGTCGCCTTACTGTTAAACCTTTTGTCGGTGGTTCCATTGTTCCTGCCTATAAAGAGGTGGATGCAATTGATCAGGGTGTATTGCAGATGGGCTATTCCGCCCCTATGTACAATCTGGATAAATGGCCTGCAGCAGGTTTGATCAGCTCCCGTCCTGGCGGCCTACCCGGTGAATCCCTGAGAACCTGGTTTGATTATGCTGGAGGTTACGAGCTGCTGAACAAGATGATGGGTGACTACAATGTTATGACTTTCCCGGGTGCTCTTGCACCACTGCCTGCAGAGGTTTTCTTCCATTCCAAGGTTAAACTAGAGTCTCTTGCCGACCTTAAAGGTTTGAAAGCCCGTTGTATGGGTGATGGTGGCGATATTCTCAAGCGGATGGGTGCTGCGACTGTCATCATTCCTGGTGGTCAGATTTATGAAGCAATGCAGCGTGGAACTATTGATGCTTTTGAATACTCTACCCTGGCTTCCAACTGGAACATGCACTTCAATGAAGTTGCCCCTTACGTCTACCTGTCACCAGTCCGGGCACCTAGCGATCCTCAGGTTATATTTGTCAATAAAGAGGCCTTTAATGCTCTTCCTGAAGACTTACAAACAATTGTTAAAGCGGTCGTTTCTCAGTATACCCAGGCCCAGCATGAGTACTTGGTTGCAGAGGGGATCAAGGCTGTTGATAAATTTAAGGAAGCTGGCAACGAAGTCTATAAAGTACCAAAAGATATTGAAGATGCACTGACTGCCGAAGCTAATAAATTCTATGCTGAAAAATCGAAAAAAGAGAGTCCAATTTTTGCTGAAATTTACAACTCAATGAAAGCGTTTGGTGAGGCCTACAAACAAAGTAATTAGGTTTCTTATGTGACAGGAGAAGAGCATGCCCACATTGATCAAATTCTTGAAGATTATCGACTGGTTAAGTGAAAAATCTGGACAATTGGGGAAGTGGGCGGTTCTTCTCCTGATTTTTGCTGGTTCTTATGAGGCCATTGCCCGACACTTTTTTAATGCCCCGACCATCTGGTCTTATGATTCCATGATTATGGCTGGCGGGGTTATTTATATGCTGGGGGCTTCATACAACTATTTACACGACTCACATACCCGAGTGGATCTGTTTTATTCTCGGACATCCCCTCGAAAACAAGCATTAATTGACGTCATTTGTTCCCTCTTCCTGTTTTTTCCGCTGATGATCATCATGTTCAAGTTGGCTGTCACCTGGGCAATTAAAGCATGGAAAATTCATGAAGTGATGTTCAACAGTTTCTGGTACCCACCAGCAGCCCCATATCGAACTGTTTTTGCTATTGGCCTGTTATTGCTGATTTTACAAGGGCTCGCAAGGTTTATCCGGGATCTCTACTTTGTCATAAAGGGGGAAGAAATTGTTTGAATTAAGCGCTGAACTTGTTGCCTTCCTCATGTTGGGAGGGGTTTTCACTCTGGTTTTAACTGGCTTTCCGATTGCCTTTGTCATTGGCAGTGTGGCTTTTCTGGTTGGTCTTCTGATCTTTGGTCCTACAACGACTTACCATATCATCTACAGTCGCTTTTATGACTTGTCCCTCAACTATCCCTATCTTGCGGTTCCCCTGTTTACATTTATGGGGGTTGTCCTGCAACATTCCGGAATTACTAAAGACTTGTATGAAAGCCTTTATGAATCTTTGGGTCGTTTGCGGGGTGGGTTGGCGATTGTTACGATTATTTTCGGGACAATTCTAGCGACTTGTTTGGGGGTTATTGCGGCATCTGTAACAATTCTGACCTTGATCGCTCTCGGGCCGATGGTGGAGCGGGGCTATGACAAAGCCATGGCTGCTGGAACGATTGTTGCCTCAGGAACTCTGGGAATTCTAATTCCACCAAGCATTATGCTGGTTGTCTACGGTCCGCAGGCGGGACTTTCAATCGGACAGATGTTTATGGGTGCAGTGTTTCCCGGGTTAATACTTGCTGGTGCTTATCTTTCGTACGTTGTGATTCGATGCCAACTGAACCCTGAGGCGGGGCCTGCTATCCCAGCGGATCAGATCACTCCATTTTCAGCTGCAAAGTTATGGCGTCTGCTTAAATCTCTGGTGCCTCCGGTTCTGTTGGTTTTGGCAGTGCTAGGGACCATTTTTTCCGGGATTGCACCACCGACTGAAGCCGCTGCAGTCGGTTGTCTAGCTTCAATTCTTTTAGCAATTGCGTATGGGAAATTCAGCTTTGCCCTGATTAAACATGCCTGTATAGAAACTCTGCGGGTCAGTGCCTTCGTGGTTATGATTGCGGCACTCTGCTATGCCTTTGTCGGAGTTTTTATGAGTGCTGGTTCCGGTGAGGTCGTTGCACATTTGATTCTATCGGTACCGGGTGGCAGGTGGGCATCATTTGCCATGATCATGTTGATTGTTTTCCTTCTGGGATTGTTTATCGAATGGATCGGTATTGTTTTTATTATTGTTCCGATCTTTTCTCCGATTATTATTAAATTGGGATTTAATCCCCTCTGGGCCGGGATGATGATTTGTATTAATATGCAAATGGCTTTTCAAACACCGCCAATGGCGATGTCGATCTTTGTCCTTAAGGGTGCGGCTCCACCGGAGCTTGGGTTGAGTATGGCCGATATTATCAAGGGAGTTATCCCCTTTGTTCTGATCATCATGGTGGTCCTTTTCCTCTGTACGATTTTCCCGGGGATCATCACCTGGTTACCTGAAAAAGTGCTCGGTATTTCACATTAAACCCGTTGGAACTATGGAGCCCCTGTTGTTAGATTCAGGGGCTCTTTCTCTCTTGATAGTACTTCTCCTGATGCTGGAGTGAACATGAGTGAACAACTTTCAGATAAACGTCGAGATGCTATAGATATTTTTCAGGCAGGACTTCAGGCGGTTGATCCCGGTGCAGCGATCAGGAGCTTTTGTCAACTCAGGGATGAAATATTAAACGTTGACGGGAAAAACTATGACCTGAGTCTGTTCAATAAAATCTATGTTTTGGGGGCTGGAAAAGCTGGTGCATCCATGGCCAAAGCGATGGAAGAGATCCTCGGCGAACGTATCTCAGCAGGGTCGATTAATGTCAAATATGACCATGTTGAAAAATTGGAGAAGACAGAAATTCAGGAAGCCGGCCATCCTGTTCCCGATAAAAATGGTATTGTCGGGGCACAAAAAATTTATCAATTAGCCTCTTCAGCAGATGCAAAAAGCCTGGTTATCTGTCTGCTCTCAGGCGGTGGCTCCGCGTTGCTGCCATTTCCCGTCAACGGCATCAGTCTTGAACACAAGCAAGAGACAACAAAAGTTTTACTCGCTTGTGGTGCAACAATCCACGAAATCAACACCATCAGGAAACATCTCTCAGTTATCAAAGGTGGCGGTTTGGCAAAAGCCGTTTATCCTGCCACCCTTATTACCCTGATTTTATCCGATGTTGTTGGCGATGACCTTGATAGTATTGCTTCCGGGCCCTGTGTGCCAGACCTGAGCACCTTTAATGATTGTCTGGCGATCCTGACAAAATATTCAATTGAAGAGCAAATACCACCACCTGTTTTTAAATATATTTATTCAGGAGCAAAAGAGGAGGAATCTGAAACGCTGCAATCGGATCACCATTTTTTTGAAAACACCCAGAATGTCATCGTCGCGAGTAATTTTAACGCTCTGTTGAAAGCCAAAGAAAAGGGCGATGAGTTGGGGTACAACACCTTATTACTCTCTTCCATGCTGGAGGGGGAGACGCGAGAAGTGGCCGGAAATCACATCGCCATCGCACGAGAAATTCAACAACATGGATTGCCACTAGAGACTCCAGCCTGTCTCCTTTCGGGTGGCGAAACAACAGTCAAAATCAGGGGGAAAGGTCTAGGTGGTCGAAACCAGGAGTTTGTTCTGGCTGCGGCGATAAAGATGCAGGGGATGGAGAATATCGTTGTTCTCAGTGGTGGAACTGACGGCAATGATGGCCCCACTGATGCGGCTGGGGCAATTGCCGACCCATCAACACTTGAACATGCGACAGAGCTTGGTCTGGATCCAGTTTCATACCTCAATGACAACGATTCCTACCATTTTTTTGATCAGCTGAATGACCTGTATAAAACCGGCCCGACCAATACCAATGTCATGGACTTGCGAATCATTCTGATCCACTGATTGGTGCCCTATCAATCAATTCCGATAAATTGCTATCAATAAATGCCTGGGACAAGGACCCTCAACGTTATTGGCAGAATGCTCCGAAAGAGGTTGCCGACCTTCTTGTCAATTGGATGGGTCCATTTCATCAGGGACGGGAATGGTTACAACGTGATGAAGCACAGCGGTCGATCGGTCTGGCAATGCAGACAATCATGCTGGCGGCCAAAGCAATCGGCTATGATTCCTGCCCGATGATCGGTTTTGATATTGAGAAGGTTGCCGAGCTTATCAAGCTGCCTGAAGATTATGTCATGGGACCAATGATAGCTATCGGGAAAAAAACCAAGGACATCTGGGCCAAACCGGGACAATTACCCTTAAGTGAGTTAGTGATCGAAGATTCTTTTTGATCTTTGTTGATTGATATGAAAAGCCCCCGATCTGGTGGTTGAGGGCTTTTCGTATCGACAGGAGGTTTGAACCGCACATTGAATCATCAGACCAGTCTATTCATTGGTGACAGCCTCTCCCATATAGACAGCAGAAAGATCAATTATTTTCGATCAACTTGCATCTTAAAAAACATGTGATACTCTTTTGTAATCTGTAAGATCGAATATATACGGTCTCGATAAAGCCAACTCTCCCGTGGAGGAGAGACGGAAAGCTACGGATCTTGTTGTTTGAGAAAGGCCGAGCTGCCGAAGGATGTAAATCCTAGGCGCAGCTTGGCTTTTTTTTGTTAGATGTATCTAGGTTTGTTTTCTCAAGGAGGAAACCATGAAACCTGCCGTGTCGAGACAAACCTATGCATCAGCCATTCTTACCTGCAACAAAAAAAAACGCCAGCAATCTGAAAAAACAGGAATTTCACAGCTACTACTCGTTGCAGCTCTGTCCCTTTTTCTGATTTCCCCGGGACAGCTATTTGCTGATGATCAGGAGACTGTCACTATTATCACCGGCACCCCCGGACCTGATATTATCACCCCGTCGCTTTCCGATGGACTTGTTGCTGCCGCTGAAATTGAAACAGAGTCCAGTGAAAAAGTTGAGGCATCGGCAACCGCTATCGACAGCCTGGCGGGTAACGATTTGATTATTATCAACATCCCGACAAACTTGGCTGTTGCAGCAACTGCTCTACTGTTAAACACCCCCGAAAAAAAAACCGCAGCGATCGCTAAAAGTACCGGCATCACCTCTGGTGAGGGCAACGATACCGTTGACAACAGTTCCGTGATCAATATTTTTGGTACCTCAATCAGCGTTTACGGCGATGCCCTGGAATTTGAACAGCCTGCTCCGACTGCAGGCCCTGGCGCCCCGGACAAAAAAGAGGTGGCGGCTTCTGCAGCAGCGACCACAGAGGTGACAGGTGTGGCAACTGGTGACGGGGATGACGTCATTGATAACACCGGCCTGCTCTCTATCCAGAGCTTCGCAACCAGCGGGGGGACGGCAAATGAACTCAGCGCAACGATCAAAGAATCCTCCACGGTCAAGATCGAAGCAACAAGCACAGCCTCGGCGACCGGCCTGCTGGCAGGCAGTGGAGAGGATATTGTCACTAATGATGGCATTTTCACCACCTCGGCCACCGCCACCAGCGGTGCTTTGGCCGTCGGACTGGTCGTGCCGGGAGAAACCACCCCGGCGTCGGACAAGAAGGCCAACATCAAGACCGAATCAAACGCAACCTCCAAGGCGACCGTCGTTGGCATCCACGGGGATGATGATGAGACCTCGAGCAGTAGCGATGACAGTTCGCCGTTTGGGGTGAACGGGTTACGTTTCACTTATGAAAAGACCACCACCACAACCAGCGGTGATGACACGATTATTAACAACGGTTTTTTAACCGGCAACGCGACCGCAACCAGTGGTGCCGGTGCGGCTTCGATCAGTAACAAGGTGAATGGCAGTGTCCAGACGAGTGCGAAATCCGCGGCCGAAGCAACCGGCACCGGTATCAATGCCGGTGGAGGTGATGACAACATTATCAATGCTGGTGAACTGCTCTCGACAGCGACTGCAACCTCAGGGGCGCTGGCTGTAGCAGTAGAGATCGGTGCAGCAGACAGCACTGCGTCACCACCGCCAACCCCGTCCAAGGATAAACAAAGCAAGAGCAGCACCGATGCCAGCAGTACCGCAAAAGCAACGGCGACCGGCATCACTGCCGACGGTGACGGCAATGAGGAGACAAGCCGCTGGTCCGTGGCCCTCGACGACGGATTGCTGCAGATCGACTATCAGAAAACTGTCTATTCCCTGATTGGCAACGATACGGTGACAAACCGATTTGCGCTTCAGGCGTTCTCCAGCGCTACCTCTCTGACCGGCGCGATCGGGGTAACCGTCAGCAGCGGTGGTTCAGCGGAATCGAAGGCCAATGCCGAAGCTGAATCCTACGGTGCAGCAATTGTGACCGGGGCTGGCGACGACAAGATTACCAACCGTGGCGTGTTGACCACCGAGTCGACCGCGAACGCAACAGCTGTCAGCCTCGGGCTGGCTGTCGGGCAACCCTCCGAAACGACCGCCGATGGGGAGCCTCCAACCCCGACCACCCTCGACAAGATCACCTCCAAGAGT
>JAOZQF010000203.1 GCA_029932345.1 Desulfuromusa sp.
CTGGTGGCGATTCTCATACCCGTTTTCCACTTGGGATCAGTTTTCCGGCCGGTTCTGGATTGATTGCTTTTGCTGGCGCTCTTGGGTTTATGCCACTGGATATGCCAGAATCGGTTCTGGTGCGCTTTAAAGGTGAACTCAATGAAGGGATCACCCTGCGTGATGCAGTTAACGCGATCCCTTACTGGGCTATCAAGCAAGGGTTGATGACCGTGCCTAAGAAAAATAAGATCAATATTTTCAACGGGCGCATTATGGAAATTGAAGGACTACCTAACCTCTCTGCCGAGCAAGCATTTGAGCTCACCGATTCCGCTGCTGAACGTAGTGCTGCTGCTGGGTGTATTCAGCTATCCGAGGAAGCGGTATCAGCCTATTTGCGTTCCAATATCGCACTGATGGAAAGCATGATTGAGGATGGTTATTCTCATGCTCCGACTCTGCAAAAGCGAGTTGATGCGGTGAAAGAATGGTTGAAAAATCCACAACTGCTTAAAGCTGACAGTAATGCTGAATATGCTGCCGTTATTGAGATTGATCTGGCTGAAATCACTGAGCCAATTTTGGCCTGCCCGAACGATCCTGATGATGTCAAACTGTTATCTGAGATTCAGGGTACCAAGATTCAAGATATCTTCCTTGGTTCCTGTATGACCAATATTGGCCATTTCCGTGCTGCTGCCAAAATTTGGGAAGGGAACAAGTTTAACCCTATTGATCGTGTCTGGATTTGCCCGCCGACTCGTATGGATCAGGCTAAGTTGAAGAGCGAGGGTTATTTTGCTATTTTCAACCAGGTTGGCGCCCGTATCGAAACTCCGGGGTGCTCGTTGTGTATGGGGAATCAAGCCCGGGTTCCTGATGGGGTCAATATGTTCTCCACCTCTACCCGTAACTTTGATGATCGTATTGGTAACGGTGCGCAGGTTTACCTTGGTAGCGCTGAATTAGGTGCTGTTACCGCGCTCAAAGGGGAGTTGCCAACTCCGGCTGAGTATCTGGCTATCTACAAAGAGAAAGTGACTCCATTTAAAGATGAAGTTTACAATTATCTGCAACTTGATGAAGCTGGTGACTACAATGACATCTATAAACGTTGTGATATTTAACTTAACAGTTAACTTGTAATGCCATGGCCGCCCCTCTGATGGGGCGGCCTTTCTTATTTTACCAAGCTGTTACAGAATAGTTGTTTGTCAGGAGTTGTTGGATGCTTTAAAGATATGTTTGATCCAATAGTGGACAATTGTTGCCAGTAAAATGAGACCAATAACCAATCCAAATTTAACCGATAAACTTTGTGCCTGTTGCCAACTGTGTCCCCCCAGATAACCTATCCCCGGATAACAGATTCCCCACAAAATAGCACTGATCAGTGCATACCCATAAAATGGTCGTTTTGGCATCCCCGATAGCCCTGCGATAAACGGTGTAATTCCGCGAATGGGGCCAAGAAACCGGGCAAAAAAGATACTTTTCCCACCATGTTCAACAAAAAAACGTTCGGCACGTTTGACCAATTGGTAATGTTTCTGAAAACTACGGAGTTTTAGTAGTTTTGAACCATAATAAACTCCTATCCAGAAGCTGAACAGATCTCCCAAAAAAGCTCCACCAGTTGTTACGAGGATCAATAGGGTTAACGAACATTTCCCTTTTAAGACCAAGAAGCCGGCAAAAACAATCAGAGTGCTTCCCGGAATGATAAGACCGATCATCGGAGTTGATTCAGCAAAGGCAAGCAGAAACAAAATCAGGAGGTAGTTTCCCCCGTCGGGGAGAATTTCCATTAATTGCTGTAGCCACTGTTCCATGTCACCTCAAATCAGGTTCAAACATTTTTCGCCATTGCTCAAAAACCTTGACCTTGTTTTGACCGTATTTCCCTAGTTTTTCACGGATTTCACCGAAAGTTTTTTCTGGATTGGGACTTTCCCCCTTAGAGTAAAATAAATCTGCATAACAGATAATTTTCTCTTCCAGAGTTTCTGGTTGCATATCTCTGGGTGGCAGGGGCAGTTGCTGCTGTCGGATCTCATCCGCAGTCAGTCCTACTCCGATATGTCTTTCACAAACCCTCGCGTGCTTTGGTAATCCCTCTTTTTCCAGAATCTCCTTCCCCCTGACCCCATGTTGAAGGTAATTCCCTTCTCCATGGCAGCCCAGCTCCGGAGTGTCGGTCAGGATCATCCCGATATCATGCAGCATCGCCGCTTCAGCGATAAATTGCAGATCAACTGAAATTCCCTGAGCCTGCAAGTAGCGACCGATCTTTAGTGCTTTTCGGGTGACCAGGCGACTATGATCCAGCAGGATCTGTTTTGCTTGAGGAGCCTCAGAGTAGTATTTAAAAATAAGTTCTGCCGGGGAGATCTTCAATTTCACTTTGGCACGACCATTAATCTTCCCAGTTGATACAGGCAACCGGACAGTTATCCATCGCCTCTTCAATCTTTTCTTCTGTATCTCCTGTCGGGTTGTAGATTCCAGCCAGGTGTTCAGAAACCATACGGAATACTTTGGGGCAGATCCGGGTGCAGGTTTCACAGCCGATGCAACTGGTTTGATCTAAATATGGAATTTTTGGCATATTCAATCCTTTGGTGTTTTGTTTGAAGTTTCCAGTCTAATATTCACATTATTCACCATTTAGGCACCGTTTGACAAACCCCTTGTTGATTTTTTGTTGGTGGTACGTCACCGGACAGTTTACGTGTTACTAACAAGAAGTCATTGATAGGTTGCCAGAACCTTTAAAACTCATTAGAATGGCAGAGAATCAATTTTAACAGGTATTTATCGATCTGTTATTAGAAAGTTATTCAGTCTTTTGATCAAGAGTGGATGGATCGGTAGACCATCCAGAGTGTGGTCTCCGTTTTTTCTGTTAAAATGTAAATAGAGGGGTCGGTGGGTTCTGCGTGAGATGTTTATCGGCAGAAGGTTACAGATGAAGCAGTCAAAGGGTTTCACCCTGATTGAGGTTATTGTCGTTGTCGCGATCATTGCAGCTTTGGCTGCGGTCGCAATTCCTGGGTATATCAACTGGTTGCCCAATTACCGATTAAATGCGGCTGCC
>JAOZQF010000204.1 GCA_029932345.1 Desulfuromusa sp.
GAAACAGATTCTTTTTCCAATCTCATCACCTTAACCCTCAACAGCAGTGAGGGGAGCCGAACTATCGCGGGAACTTTGTTTGAGGGGATTCCAAAGATTGTTAAAATGCGTAATTTCGGTATTGATTTCCGCCCGGAGGCACATATGCTGGTGATTAATTATCAGGATCGTCCGGGCCTGATCGGTAAGATCGGAACAATTCTTGGTGAAGCGAATGTCAATATCGGCAACATGAGTCTGGGTCGGCAGGAAAAAGCCGGTGAAGCGATGGTGGTATTTTCTGTCGATTCTCCTGTCGATGAAGAGACCCTACAAAAGGTGGATGATGCGGTTGGTGCCAAGTTTATCAAGGCCGTTCATATTAAACAATAGGATTAAGGATCAAGGTTTCAGGAAAAAGGAAAAACGCACCCACGTATTATCGGGTGCGTTTTTTTTATTGACTTGCAGCAATGAGCTGGATCTATTCAGCAAACAGTGGCAATTTAGATACGGGGATAATTCCCCGCTCCTCCGCCCGGTTCAACAGACAGGTGACGGCCTGAATCCCCTCATCCCCCAGATCAAGAGAAAAATCATTAACGTAAAGTTCAATATGGTTGCGGATGACATCATCATCTAATTCCTGTGCATGTTGTTTGATGTAGGTCTGCGGTTCTTGGGGGTGAGCATAGGCGTATTTAATGCTTTCGCACAGGGCGGTATCAATTTGTTGTATCAATTTTGTCCCCAAGGCTCTTTTTGCCAGGATTCCGCCCAACGGGATCGGATAACCGCTCTCTTGTTCCCACCACTCGCCTAAATCCAGAACTTTTTCCAGCCCATATTGTCGATAGGTAAAGCGTGATTCGTGGATAATAACACCGGCATCAGCCTGTCCCTGTTCTATGGCTTCGATGATCTTATCAAAGGGGAGAATCAAAACATCTTCATATCCATCAGAGTAGAGTCGTAGCAGCAGATTCGCGGTGGTCAATTGACCGGGTATGGCAATTTTTTTGCCGCGCAGCTGCGCCATTGTGGTGGCTTGTTTGGCGATCACCAGGGGACCGCAACCACGCCCCAATGCACCACCACTGTGCAACAGGACGTAATCTTTGCGCAGATGACCAAAGGCATGGTAGGAAATTTTGGTTAAATCGAGTTGCCCTTCCAGTGCCAGTTGATTGAGAGTTTCAACATCTTCCAGCCGTTCGATAAACTCAACGTCCGGGGAGGAAATTTTGCCGTGAATCAATCCGTAAAAAATGAAGGTATCATTAGGGCAGGGGGAATAGCCCAGACTTAATTGTTGCATAGGGGTCCTTTTAAACCGGAAGATTGTTGCCCAGCAGTCGTAAGATTCCTGCTTGTGCCGCCTCTGCACCACCTGCAATATCCCACTGCTGCAGGTCGCGGGTTCCGGTCGGGTTGGAAATGCCCCGCAGTTCCAGCAGGGGAATATCAAATTCAGCACAGACCTGTGCGACTGCCGCCCCCTCCATATTCTCACAGATTCCGCCACAGCGGTGCTGCAACTCTATGCTCAGATCGGGATTGCTACTACAACAATTGACCGTAACAAACGCGCCACAGATGGCTTCTGGAAGGATCTTCTGTGCCCAATTGAGTAAGTCAGAATCAAGGGGGAAGAATTGCTGAGTGATGGGTGCAAGCTGCGGGTTTTGCGGTAGTTTGAGTTGTTCTAACGGAATAAATCCAGCGGTTGTGGCAACCCCTAAATCGCCAAAAGTTTCGCTCATTGCCAAGGCAAGGCTACCAACTTGGAGGCCACTGTCGGGATAACTTCCACCGCATCCACAAAGGAGCACCGCGGTTGGTGTGTGTGCACTTAAAAGCCGGGTCAGTTGTATGGCCATATTGACCTGCCCGATTCCACCATGACTCAGAAAGACCTCGTGCCCCAGAAGCTTGCCGCTGAAAATCTGAGTTGAACCACAGGGGAGAGTTTTTAAATCGGTAATTTTTTCACGCAAGAGCTCTGTTTCCAGAGGGGCGGCGGCGAGAATCAACAACATATCAGTGTTTAAACCACCCTTGCCGGATCAGGTCCCGACGCAGGTCACTCCCTTTTTTTTGCACCATGCCATGATACCAGAATTGTTTTTGGCTCACTTTGATTTCTGTCGGTGGATCGAGCCGTTTGCGTCGGTCGACGAGGATTTTTTTGAATATATTATCCGGCTCGGAAACAATCAAACTGATTTTATCAGCCAGTGGTTCAGACGCCATTTCGATCACTTGTTGAATTGTGTCACGGATCATCAGGCCCTGCCGGTATTCCCATAGATCGCCAGTGAAGGTCTGTTCACATTCGCTGACAAAATCGTTCCAATCAAGTAATAGCCCACCAAACTCAACTTCGGACAACTCATAATCTGGCAACTCAGTCTTGAGCAATTCTTCAATCTGCTCCTGTTCTTTGCGGGTCAGGAAGAAAGAGAGCCCCTCTTCGACCTGGTACATATCAAGTTGCCCGGTCAATTCCTGACCGAAAATCATGGCATCAAGTTCATTGTTGGTGAAAGAGAGCAGTTCTTCCGGGAGAAGGTTTTCTGGTAATCCTGATAATGAAAGATGATCATGTCCAAAATCGGCAGGAAGGAGGAGACTGTTGTTGGGTTGGAGTTCATGCTGATGGAGAAAGTTGATCAAGCGGAGATGATTATCGGTAAAAAAAGTGAGCACTTTTTCTTCAGAATAGAAAAATTCCAACCCCTTGCGGTTATTTGCGATACCAAAGCCAACAAAACCATCGTGAATCATCCGGCTTATGTAGGGTGCAATGGTTTTTAAAATTAAATCAGTTGCCAGATAGGGAGAATAAAAAACTGCCGGGGTGGGGTTATCATTCGTTCCACCGGGTCGTGTATGCGGTATTTTTTCCGGGTAGTATTCAAGAATAAAAAAGGACTCGTCAGGAAAAAACTGGGAGAAATGGTTGAAGATTGAGGGAATTTTCCCGACTGTTGCGAGGGCTGTAAAACGATAGGCGTTATCACAATCCTCCAGAAGTGAATATTCAAAACCTTCACATTGCTGAGTATTGGTGTTGCTTTTATGCCAGCGG
>JAOZQF010000205.1 GCA_029932345.1 Desulfuromusa sp.
GTCTCCAACTGTGAAAATTTCACCGCATTCCGGTCAAAAAGATCAAGTAACCGCCCCGGTGTTGCCACCAGAACATCGATCCCACTGCGCAGTTTCATCATCTGCGGGTTGATCTTCACCCCACCGTAGACAACAGATGATTTCAACGAAAGGTGTTTACCATAGGTCGTAACGCTCTCGGCAACCTGCACCGCCAGTTCACGGGTCGGTACCAGGATCAGAACACGGATATGATTTGATTTAACTTTATCACCGCTGGCAAGTCGTTGTAATAGTGGCAGGGCAAAACTGGCAGTTTTGCCGGTGCCGGTTTGTGCTGCGGCCATGACATCCTTGCCGGAGAGGATGGCAGGGATCGCTTTGGCTTGAATCGGGGTGGGGGTGGAGTAGCCAATTTCCTTAATGGTGTGCAGGAGGATTTCGGCTAGTCCAAGGGATGAAAATTTCATAGAATTATACAAGATCCTCTCTCAACGCTTTTCGGGAAGCTCTATCCACCAGAGTGAACAGTCGATCAATATTATTTTTTTGTTTTGTTCTCTTATGTCCACGCACTTTAACCAGTTTACAATTCAGTTGATCGATCAACCTATAAAATTGCTGGTACAGCTCAAAATTATTGAGGCGGATATTTTTATTAGAGTAATAATCGGTTTGTTCTAATCGCTCGCGTCTTTGCGGTAAACTAACAATATTTTGTGAATCGGTATAGATAGTTACTTTATCCCCTGATGTCTGGATATCGCCGAGCGCCCATAATAATGTCTGTAATTCCAGTTTTGTTGAAGATGTCTGCTCAAAACGCTGTACTTTGACTTGGGTTCTTAACTCATCTAACGAAAGTTCGGAGTCAGACACTGCGAGGTAAGCCCCATAGCCAATATTTGACTCGGTATTCACACTCCCATCAGTAAGGAGTAGCAGCTCAGACATAGAGATCTTCTCCGGTTTTGTGATCCATCACTCTCTTTCTTGCTCAGGGTGTTTTGTGCAGAAATTTGAGACTGGAAATCACTGAGGAGTGTAGTTGTGGAGGATTATATAATCAAGCAGATATGGTTGGAAGCTGTAGAGTTCATGGGACAGTTTATCTATCTCTTGGTTCAGCAAACAAAAAAAGAAAACCACCTTGCGGCAATCTCCTTTGATTTTTTTTGGTTGCGGGAGAAGGATTTAAACCCCCGACCTTTGGGTTATGAGTGATTTCCCCCACACCCAGCTCAACCGTGCTTTTCAAATAACCGGACGAACATTTTTTCAAGAGCGGGGTCTCAGGTGGAAGTATCGTTATCTTGTCCCCTTTGTTCTGCGTCAACAACCTCGTCTGGTAGTGTCACAGTCCATTTTTTGAAAAACTCCTCTAACTGTTTCTGGTCAAGGGTTTCTTCCTCAACCAGGCTGTTTGCAAGAGCTTCCAGAATGTCACGATTTTCTCGAAGAATGTGTTCAGTACGATCCTGAGCCACATTGACCAACTTTTCGATTTCTTGATCGATGCGCCACGCGGTTCTGTCGCTAAAACTTTTATCTGTCGCAAGTTTGAGACCCAAAAAGGGATGTTCTTCACCACGCGGGAAGCTGAGCGGCCCGATATTGTCGCTCATTCCCCATTGGCAAACCATCTTTTCGGCAAGATCCATAACCTGCTTGAGATCATTCTGGGCACCGGTTGAATACTCATCAAAGTGGAGTTTTTCCGCAGCTCTTCCACCAAGGGCTATCGCCAACCGTGCCAGCAGATAGCTTCTCTGGTAGTGGTAGCGGTCGTCTTCTGGTAGTTGCTGGGTCATTCCAAGTGCTTGTCCATGCGGAATGATCGTCACCTTATGGATCGGATCAGTATTCGGCAGGGAGGCGGCAACCAAGGTATGGCCCGCTTCATGGATTGCGGTGATATACTTCTCTTCGTCAGACATGAACAGTTTTCGCTCCATGCCCATCAACTTTCGATCCTTGGCTTGTTCAAAGTGACTTCTGAATACCGTGTCAGCATCTTCGCGGGCCGCAATCAGAGCCGCCTCGTTGGCCAATCCTTCCAGATCGGCACCAACTAAACCTGGGGTTCCTTTGGCAATTGTTTCCAGATTGACATCATCTGCCAGTGGCATATTGCGGGTGTGAACTTCAAGGATCTTGACCCGGTCACGCCAATCTGGTCGTTCAATCACGACCTGACGGTCAAAGCGACCCTGCCGCAGCAGTGCAGCATCAAGCACGTCCGGTCGATTGGTCGCAGCCATCACAACCACCTCATCGTGAGGTTCGAATCCATCCAGTTCTGACAGGAGTTGGTTCAAAGTCTGTTCCCGCTCATCGTGACCGCCACCCAGCCCGGTACCGCGTGAACGTCCGACGGCATCCAGTTCATCGATAAAGATAATACTTGGAGCATTCTTCTTGGCGTCTGTGAAAAGATCACGAACCCTGCTGGCTCCCACGCCGACGAACATTTCGATGAACTGTGAAGCTGAGATACTGAAAAACGGAACCCCGGCTTCACCAGCGACGGCTTGAGCCATCAGAGTTTTCCCGGTTCCCGGTGGCCCGACCAGCAATATTCCGCGTGGCATTTTACCGCCCAGCCGTTCAAATTTGCCGGGATTACGCAGATAAGTGACGATCTCCTGAAGTTCCTGTTTCGCTTCTGCCAGACCAGCCACATCGCGGAAGGTTTTGCTCGACTCTTTATTGGTATATATGTGGGCACCCGATTTGCCAAACTTATTCAAAAAACTTCCGCCCATGCCGCCCGATTGGCGTGCCCGCTGGAAGATGTACCACCAGACTCCAAAAATGAGAATCCAGGGGAGCAAATTGATCAGGATATTGGCCCATACCCCTCTCTCCTCCGGTCGTTTGACATTTATGATGACCTCGTGTTCTTCCAGAAGTGCAATTAATCCCAGATCGCTGAACGGTGGGATGTTGGTGCGGAACCGTTTGTAGGAACGGATCCCTTTGACTTGTGCACCAACAATATCTTCGGCAGAGAAGGGGAGTGGTTCCACAAAAATCCCGGACAGAGCTTCATCCTGAAGAGTGACTTCCACTATCCGATCCTGT
>JAOZQF010000206.1 GCA_029932345.1 Desulfuromusa sp.
CGCGCTGTTTCATCAAGACAGGCCTGCATTGATTTAGTGATTTTATCAGCATACATGATCACCCGTCCATCAACATTACGTGCGGTACGACCGCAAGTTTGAATCAGCGAGCGGGCGGAGCGCAAAAAACCCTCCTTGTCAGCATCAAGGATCGTCACCAGGGCAACCTCGGGGATATCAAGCCCTTCGCGGAGCAGATTGATCCCAACCAGCACATCAAACTCCCCCTCCCGCAGAGCGCGGATAATCTGCACCCGTTCCAGGGTATCAATGTCAGAGTGGAGATAATTGACCCGAATATTCAACTCTTTAAGATAACCGGTCAGATCTTCAGCCATCCGTTTGGTCAAGGTAGTCACCAGCACCCGCGCATTTTTTTTGACAGTAATGCGGATCTCCTCGATCAGATCATCGACCTGTTCAGTCGCCGGGCGGATCTCTATCGGCGGATCAACCAAACCGGTGGGGCGGATAATCTGTTCAACAAAAACACCTTGAGCTTTCTCCATCTCGTAATCAGCAGGGGTGGCAGAAACATAGACCGTCTGCGGCTGTCGTTGTTGAAATTCTTCAAACATCAACGGGCGGTTATCCAGAGCTGAGGGGAGACGAAACCCATAATTGACCAGGGTCTCTTTGCGCGAGCGGTCCCCCCGATACATCCCCCCAACCTGGCTGACACTGACATGGCTTTCATCAATAAACATCAGGGCATTATCAGGCAGATAAGAGAACAGGGTCGCGGGAGGCTCACCAACTTTACGTCGGTCAAGAAACCGGGAATAGTTTTCAATCCCCTGGCAGTACCCCATCTCTTCGATCATCTCAATATCGAACAGAGTTCGCTGTTCAATCCGCTGCGCTTCCAGCAACATGTTACGTTCCTGAAAATATTGAATCCGCTGTTGCAGTTCATCCTGAATCTCACCGATCGCCCGTTTCAGCGTTGGCTTGGTGGCAACATAGTGGCTGGCCGGAAAAATTGAGGTCCGCTCAAGTCGATCAATCACCTTCCCTCGAAGAGGATCAATCTCGCTGATCGCCTCAATTTCATCACCAAAAAATTCAATTCTCAACGCCCGCTTCTCTTCATACGCCGGAAAAATCTCCACACTGTCACCACGAACCCGGAAAGTTCCACGGTGGAAGTCGATATCGTTACGCTCATACTGGATTTCGATCAGATGATGGAGAAATTTATTCCGCTCAAGTTCCATCCCGGTGTGCAGGTTCACCAGCATCCCAGCATAAGCTTCTGGAGAACCGAGGCCATAGATGCAACTGACTGAAGCCACAATCAGCACATCCCGCCGGGTCAACAGCGAACGGGTGGCACTATGGCGTAACTTGTCAATCTCTTCATTGATGGAGCTGTCTTTATCGATAAAAGTATCGGTCGAAGGGACGTAGGCCTCAGGCTGGTAATAATCATAATAACTGACAAAATATTCGACGGCATTGTCGGGAAACAGCTCTTTGAATTCACCATAAAGCTGTGCCGCCAGAGTTTTGTTGTGAGCCAGCACCAGGGTCGGTCGCTGTAACTGGTTGACCACATTGGCCATGGTGAAGGTTTTTCCTGAACCGGTCACCCCGAGCAATACCTGATGGTTATCACCACGCTCGATCCCTTCAACCAACTCTTTGATCGCCTGAGGTTGATCGCCGCAAGGTTGATAGTCCGATTGTAATTTGAAGTCAGCCATTTTTCTATCCATCACAAACTTGATAATGGTTCTCAGCAGGGATCATTTTGAGGTTCAAAACCCTGTACTTTTTTACAGAACGACAGAAATTGAAACATCAGTACTATGGAAGGATAGGATATGACCGACAAAAAATGCAAATATGTTTATTTTTGAGAACACTTTTAATCTTCCTGGGTCAACTTTTTTCAAGCGAGAGCTCTACTGAACGGGTTTCAACCGGAGCAGGTAGAGTCCACTCAAGACAGTCAGTCCGGCACAGATAAAGAGAGCTGTAAATCCAGCCATTTCACCAATCATTCCCAAAATCACGGCGCCGCAAAAAATTCCAGTATCAATCCCGCCGGTAAAGATACCGGTTATTTTACCCCGTACGGCGTATGTTTCATTGCGTACTGCCATGGCATTCAGGGCGGGGAACAGCAGGCCGTGACCAATGCCAAAAATAAATCCGACAACGAGTAACAGCAGGTTGCCATGAACTATCGGTACCAGTAGCAATCCCCCTGAAGCCAGAGCCAAACCCCAGGGGATGATCTGGTTTTCGCCAAGGCGATCGGCCATTTTCCCGGCGACAAAACGCACGCCGACGGCTGCCGTTGAGTAGGCAAGATAATAGAGTGAAATATAATTGAGATGGCGGGCTTGAGCGAAGGGGGCGATAAAGCTTCCGGTTGCGGCGAGACCAAAGCCGAACAACAGTGCCATCCCGCCACAGACCAGTTGCTTGCGAGTTTTCAGCAGGGCAAAGAACGAGGGTGACGGTGCCGACTCTTCGGGCTGGAGGTGATGTCTGTCTTTAACCGGAGCCTGCAGCAGTAATGCTATTGCGGCCAGTCCTGCAGCAGTGAAAAAAAATCCAGAGAAGCCGAATTTTTCCAGCATCGGCTCGGCAATCAATGGTCCGACCGCCATCCCAATCAAGCCCGATGTACCGAACATCCCGATCCCTTCATTGAGCCGTTCCATTGGAATCAAATCGACAATAAAGGTAAAAATGGCGGTAAAGCAGATCGCCAGACCAATCCCGTGAACAATTCGGAGGATCATCAATACCGAATAATAGTCAGACAGATTTCCTTGTAGTGGCAGGTAGAGTAATGGCATCAGGGTCATGATGGTGCAGCCGATGGTGTAGCTCCGTTTTCGACCGATCCGATCGATCATTTCGGCAATCCAAGGGCGGCAGAGGGCTGATGCCAGGGCAAAAATACCCATGATAATGCCGATATCTTGCTGGTTGCCGCCGTGTCCGGTGATAAACAGAGGAAACAGGAAAAATGCGGCAAAGCTGGCAACCAGAGAGAAATTCGCCAGATAGAGGGCAGCAAAAGCGG
>JAOZQF010000054.1 GCA_029932345.1 Desulfuromusa sp.
AATGAGCCAAACAAACGGATTTGCAGCCAGTTCATGGATAGTCCGACAGTCTCCTTATTGAAAAGGCTCAACTTGAAGCGGTTGAGCCTTTTGTCTATCAAGGATGCAAATTAGTGAGTTTGTCCCGATAGCTCTCTAGAATTTTGAGTACTTTCGTTCTTTGTTCATGTCCTAGTCGGAGGAGACTTTTTTGCCCGGCTGAAAGCTTCTCAAGGTTTGGATCCGCATAGGTAAAAAGGACTCCAGGTTGGGCAAGCAGGATCGGATCGGGCGGGTTTGGCGTTGCCAGAAGGTGATTGATGACGTAGACAAAACGATCATTGAAGTAGGCGTTTTTATACCCCAGCTGTTCATGAGCACTCTGGAACAGGGGATAAAAATAGGTATAAAATTTAGTCGCCAGATCTTGATTGATAGATTCCAGTAGTCGTATGTATTTGTCGTAACGTTTATAGTTTCTGCTGCTGCACTGGGGGGCTTCTGCTGTTCCTGCAACCAGAAACTTCCCCCCGGGAGCTTTGATTGGGAGATGTGCTCTAGGGAGCTGTTTTTCTGGAAGATTGTCAATGGTGACAACAAACTTCTGGATAAAGTTCTCCAGATGCAGCAGTTTAATGGCTAACTGGCCATTAAATAATTTGATAAGTGCTTGTTGAGCGTTTTTATTGTTCACCTCAACAGCAGGTGGGATATCCTCCGGCTGAGAAGTAACCGATGGTGGTTTTTCCCCACTCTGTTTCGGTGGCGGCGTTACCGGATTAGTTGACGACTCTGGAACCGGGTAGTGGACGATGGCATTCTTAACAGGTTCCTCTGGCAGGGTTGGTTGAACGTCTAATGGTATTTGCTCTGAAATTTGATTATTTTGGAAGTAGATGGATACGCCCAGTCCTACAAGAAGCCCCAGTAAAACAAAAATAATCAGATTGGTTTTATTCATCCCCGCTACTCCTTTATGGAATTTTTACCCATTATGACCAGTTTGTTTTACCATTTCCAGCAGTTATTTTGTTCACCAATAATAAATTATCTTTTCCGAACGTTTACATCATGCAATTGATTGAAACTGAAATAAAAAAAAGAGGGGAACCCGGAGCTGAATCGTGTCGCTTGTTCCATGGTCGTGGGCATTGTTTCCCGGATCATACGGATCTTCTGATCGATTGGTTCAAACCGGTGGTTTTGATAACCCTCTATTGTCAGCGGGATGAAAAATGGCTTGCGCAACTGGTGACACTGTTGCTCTCACAGCTTGATGATGTCAAAACCATTCTTCTTCAGGAACGCTTTTTGCTCAATTCACCCAGCCGTATACTGTTTGGGGATTTACCGGATCAGGTTGATGCTGTTGAAGCTGGATTGAAATATCGTTTACGCTTGAATACAGCACAAAACATCGGTTTTTTTCTCGATATGGCCGAAGGGAGAAAAGTCGTCTCTGAAAGGGTTAAGGGGAAAAAAGTTCTCAATCTTTTTGCTTACACCTGCAGCTTTTCGGTGATTGCTATCGCCTCCGGGGCGACCCAGGTGGTGAATCTGGATATGAACCGAGGAGCCCTTGAGTCCGGTCGATTCAATCATCAGCTTAACAATTTGGATTTGCGAAAAGCGAGTTTTCTGTCACTGGAGATGTTTCGTAGTTTTAATAAGCTGCGCAAATTGGCGCCGTTCGATTTGATTATTTGTGACCCTCCGGCGGCCCAGGGTCAAAGCTTTCAAGTTCAACGGGATTGGCCCAAACTGATCCGAAAATTACCTTTATTGCTGAGCTCCGGTGGAGAAATTCTATTTTGTCTCAGTAGCCCATATTTGACCCCTCAATATGTCGAGCAATTGGTCACGAAATATTTTCAACGAGCTCAGTTGTTGAAAATTTATTATCCAGGTGCTTGTTTCCCTGAGAAAAGTCATGCTAAGGGATTGAATATATTGCACTATCGATTTGATTGAACTCACCTGAATAGTTTTGTCGATAATGCTCTTCGATCTTTTTTTATTAAAGGGTCCTCTTCGAGGCTCCTGAAAAATGGTCAATCTCGGTCACTAAAGAATAATTTGACTATTGCTTTTTCAATTATCGGGCTATACTTAATCATTCTGTTTGTAAAATGTCGAAAGGAGACTGTGAAATGCCGGTTGTAACCGTACGTGCCATTGAAGGGATCAGTGCTGAGAAAAAAGAAGAACTGATGGATCGAATTACTGTCGTTATGAAGGAGGTTTTAGGCAAAAATCCTGAAGCGACTCACGTGATTATCGAGGAAGTTTCAGCAGAAAATTGGGGAATCCGGGGGAAAACCGTGGCGGCGATCCGTTCCGGAAAGTAGCTTTCTTAGATCAATAAAAAAAACGGCCGCCTGTTAATAGACGGCCGTTTTTTATTGAAGTTTATGGAGTTTTAATGGCAACAAAAGGAGTCACCAAAGAGTGCATCGACAATTCGAATTGCCTCTGGTGACGTAACCTGGTAGTAAACTTCAACCCCTTCACGATGTCCGGTAATGATATTTTTATTTTTTAACAGGGCAAGATGTTGGGATACTGTCGCCTGAGGCAGGGAGAGACATTCCCATATTTTTTTGACGTTACAAGATTCTGTCATCAGCCCGGCAACGATCTTTAAACGGATCGGATGGCCAAGAACTTTTAAAATTTCAGATTCCCGAACACAACTCTGATCAGGCTCAAAAGGTAGTTTTTCAGTTGCTTCGGTCATAATGAACTCCTTATTATATTTTGAATATATGGATATTAGTGGTAAGAACCATTTTCGTCAAGAACTGATTATTTTCAATAAGATATTTACCACTAAAGTTATTGCCTGCAGAGACTCTGCGGGTAGAAATCTGCCCCTGAGCAACAATGGGAGAGGATACTGTGCCTGAAACGAATAAAACCTTTGTGATTGGTCATCGAAACCCCGATTCAGATTCAATTTGCAGCGCGATTGCTTATGCTGAGCTGCGCCGCCAACAGGGCCTGGTAGAGGTTAAAGCTGCCCGAGCAGGGACGATCAATTCTCAGACTCAGTTTGTGCTGGACTTTCTGGGGATCGAGGTTCCCAAATTACTTACCGACGTCCACCCTCGAATCAAAGATGTTGTGACCGAAGAAGTGATCTCAATTCACCAATCTGCCCCGATGTCTCAAGCGCTGCAACTCTATCATCAATATAGAATCCAGATGCTTCCAGTCGTTGATGATGCAGGTCAGGCAAAAGGTCTGTTGCTGTTGAACCAGGCGACGGAGCTTTTTCTGGTGCCGGTTGAACCGGAAAAGTTGCGCCGGGTCCAGGCCTCGATCAGTTCTATCCAGAGTTGTCTCGGTGCGACCCCACAACATTTAGCAGACCCTGAACGCGTAGAGGTTCTTGATCTCCACGTTGGTGCCAGGCGAGAAGCCAGTTTCAGCCGTTGGGTTGATGAAATTATTCCGCAAAAAACTATCCTCATCACCGGGGATCGTCCCGGTATACAACGCCTTGCGGTTGCTGCCGGAGTCCGCTTGTTGATTATCTCTGGGGGGACGCCGGTCGATGAAGAACTGCTTACGCTGGCACGTCAGAATAATGTATCGATTCTGGTCAGTCAGTATGATACCGCAAACTGCGTCTGGCTGACGCGAATGTCAACCCCGGTTGGACTCTTGGCTGAAACCGAATTTCTGGTTGTCAAGCCGAACGACTTACTCGAAGATCTCCGTTTAAAGTTAACCCACGGAAAACACTCGGGCGCCATTGTCTGTTCTGTTGATGGCCGGGTTGAAGGGATTGCAACAAAAAGTCATTTGCTGAAAAAATCACCGGTGAGACTGATTCTGGTTGATCATAATGAATTAGCACAAGCGGTTCCCGGAGCCGATAAGGTTGAAATTATAGAAGTCATTGACCACCACCGCCTGGGTAATTTCCATACTGACCTGCCGATCAGATTTATCAACCAGCCTCTTGGCAGTACCTGTTCTCTGGTGTCGACCCTCTATCAACAGGCAGGGATTGAACCGGAAAAGAAAATTGCCGGGTTACTGTTAGCCGGGTTACTTTCTGATACGGTTATTTTGAAGTCTCCCACCACAACTGAAATTGATCGTAAACTGGTTCCCTGGCTGGAAAAAATAGCGGGGCTGAATCACCAGGAGTTTGGTTCAAAACTATTTTCTGCTGGAAGTCCCATGGCCAGTGGCGCTCCTGCACGAAAACTAATTTTTACCGATTTTAAAGAGTATCGAGTTGGTGATTATCTGCTCGGATTAGGTCAGGTTGAGGTGGTTAATTTCCACTCTTTCCACCAGCGTCAGGGTGAGCTTATGGTTGAATTGCAAAATATCAGAAAAGAAAAAGGGTATGAGTTGGTCGCTTTACTGGTCACCGATATTGTGCAGGGGAACAGTTTGTTGTTGACGGCTGGCCCAAGTGAGTTGCCATTTGTTATTGGTTATCCGCAGGATGCAGAGAACCTCTACCGTTTAAAAGGGGTTCTTTCGCGTAAAAAACAACTGGTGCCCCATCTGTTGAAGGTGTTCAAGGGAATTTAAGGTCCGATCTGCCGCTCATAGTTATTCTCGGTGTTTGGTCTTTGGTTGTATTGCCGAGCCCGGTTGCGAACCAGTTGTCACATCAGTGTATTGATCAAAAAAAAGCCCCGCGTCAGGAGGGTGAACGCAGGGCAAAAGTCTTTCTCGAGAGAGTTTTTATCATACTGTGAGTCCACTATATCGTATTTAAAATTAAAGTCAACAAATAAATAATACTAATATTGAGAATAACGGAAAGATAAAAGGGCAGATTTTAAATAAAATCTGCCCTTTTATGGAACCGAGGGAAACTCAGGTCACTTCTTGATATGACATTCTTTACATTTTGTGGGCCCTTTTTTAAGTTCTTTGTGGCAGCTCTTACACCCTTTATGGTACGCATCTTTGGCTTTTGGTGCTGCTGTATCAACACCATGGCAACTTTTACATTGAGCATAGTCACCGGTGTGGTGACAGGTTGCACAATCCGTTCGTCCTTGATGGGCTTTATGGTTGAACGTGACCGTTCCCATTTTCGGTGTATATTTGATCTCTTCTGGACCATTTGTGGCAGCCACAACGGTTGTTGCATAAACTGAAACTAAAAGTATTGCAGTGATCAGTAACATTTTTTTCATCGCACTCCTCCTTTTTTGTAGATCGGCTCCTGACATAGATAATTTCATACTTTAAATCTGATTTCATCCGACATCGATAACAATATCGTCAGATGTCGGGTTATAATCCTGTCATATCAGTAGGTTATGTTGTCTTGATTTCTAACTGATTTAATCCCGCATGGTGATTTCTATTCGGTTGTTTACACCGTTGGAAGCTCTCTGTTAGACTTCCATGAAATTATTTCAACTCCTCATGGATACCTCTATGGAACCATTAAATTCCCCCTCTGTTGCGATTGATGCCGTGGTTATCCGTCAGATTCGTGAGGAAAAACGGCTGACACAGTTTTATGTTGCAAAGGTCGTCGGTGTCACAACAGACACTGTTTCGCGTTGGGAAAATAATCGCTATCCAACAATCATGCGCGATAATGCCCTTAAGTTGGCTGAAGCGTTAGAGGTTGATCTTGCAATAATTCTAAAACAGGAAGCTGAGTCAGAAGAGTCAGGTGACATCGACCGGTTAAAAGATTCGAAAAAGAATAATTGGCTCTATGTTTTACTTTTTTCAGCTATCATTCTGTTGGTTGTTTTTTTTCTGTTTCTGTCAAATAACCCTTCTCCATCTGCTCCGGTTCTGCAGGCGAAGAGATCTCTTCCCCCCTTTGCGGCTCCCGGAAGTCAAATTCTGATTCAAGTTGAACTCTCTGCGGAAAAACCACTGCCGGGGATGATTCTCAAAGAGACATTTCCAGCGGGGTGGCGTTTTATTGAGTCTGAGCCCGCTGTTTCACATCTTGATGCGGATACGGGAGTGGCCCGCTGGATCTTCAGAAAGCCGCTGCTTAAAACCCGGGTCTATTATATTCTTCAGGTGCCGGAAGATATCAAAGCCGATTCTGATATGACATTTTCTGGTGAGTTGATCGCCAATCCTGAGGGACAACGGACCTCGGCGTTAATCCAATCAGATCGAACCATGCAGGTTAAGCCATGTCACTGGGCTGATAAGAATTGCGACCTGATCATTGATGATGTAGAAATTCTTGAGTTATCAGATATCACCGAAGAGGCTGAATCTCTCCATCTTGATTGGGATTTGATCGAAAAAATCTGGGAAGTTGGCGCCTACCAGTGGGATATTGAGAAAAAGCAATTTATTCCGGTGCAGCCGCCACCACAGTAGCGGTACATTAGAATGTCTGGCTCTCTTAAAAAAGGTTTTGACAATAGTTCCAGCAGTTTCTAAAATCAGAAGATTATCTTCCCTCTGGACGATAAAGTTGCTAGTCGCTGTCAGCGAAGGAAATGTTTAAGTTATGGAAACAGTTATAGAACTTCTGCAAGATGAAATGGCAGCGGTTGAACGTCAGTTCAAAAAAAACCTGATGTCAGATGTGCAACTGGTCAGCCAGGTTGGTGACTATGTCCTTTCCAGCGGTGGTAAGCGGATTCGACCCATGTTGTTATTGCTCTGTGCCCGCTTGTGTCACTATCAGGGTGATAAACATATTGATCTGGCCGGGGTGGTTGAATTTATACATACAGCGACATTACTCCATGATGATGTTGTGGATAGTGCAAATTTACGGCGTGGAAATCGCTCGGCTAATTCAGTGTGGGGCAATCAGGCCTCGGTACTGGTTGGTGATTTTCTGTTCGCAAAATCTTTTTCAGTGATGGTTGGCTCAGAAAGCTTGAAAATCCTCCAGATTCTCTCTGATACGACAACCCAGTTGGCAGAGGGTGAGATTCTCCAGTTGATCAATACCTGTGATCTTGAGGTCGATGAACCTCGCTATCTGCAGGTGGTTCGCGATAAAACTGCTATTTTGATTGCTGCCGCCTGTCAGGTTGCAGGGGTTCTTTCCGGTGTCGATGATACTCAGGAAATGGCGCTACGTGAATTTGGTCTGGAGATCGGTACGGCGTTTCAGTTGATGGATGATGCCCTTGATTATATCGCTGACCAAGAGGATTTTGGTAAGGAGAAGGGGCATGATCTTTTTGAGGGGAAAATGACCCTGCCATTGATCCATGCTTATTCCAAGTCTTCAACTGAGGAGCGTCAGGAAGTTTCCAGAATTATTGAAGCTGAAGAATTGACAAAAGAGGATCTTGATTATGTCTGTCACCTGATCGATGCAAAAGATGGTATCGACTATACCCGAGTCAAGGCAATCGAAAGGATCGATCGTGCCAAGCGGCAGCTCGCTATTTTTCCCGATGGTGAAGCCCGTCGTGCCCTTTTTACCCTGGCCGATTATGTTGTCTCACGGAGTAAATAGATTTCAAGATTTTTCAGTGTAAGGATCCTGTTCTTAAGTTTTTTCATATTTATTCTTATATCCGTTGTAGGCACTTTTCTGAAATTTGTCTATAATCCTCCCCATGTTTCGTATCAACCTCCATAAAAAGGTTCTTGGCGCTTTTCTTCTGCTCTCTTTGGTGCCATTGGGATTTCTATTATTTAACTCTCAACACAGCTTGCGTCTGGTTGAGGATCTATTACGGCAACGGACGACGGAAGTTCTGGATGACCAGGCCGCCAAAGCTCTTGAGAGTCGGGCACTGATGGTTGCGCAGCAGGTGTCTGCATTTTTACGCGAGGTTGAAGGTGATCTGCTCGACTTATCACTCTTGCCAACAACCGAATCGGATTACCTCAATTTCAGTCGTAGTCATCAGCGGGAGCTCTGGTATCGCCGGGGAACCAATGCTGAGCCGATTGAGGTTCGGGAGAATGCCTTGCTCTATAGTGAGTTGGCTTATACCGACCCGCATGGGCGTGAATTGATCCGCATTGTTGCAGGACACCCTTCAGAAGATTATCGAGATGTTTCTGATCCTGCTCAAACCACCTATAAGACCGAAGATTATTTTAACCAGGCGGCTCAGTTAGAGACCGGTCAGCTTTGGGTTTCTCGGCTCCATGGCTGGTATGTCAGTCGTAACGATCAGCTGCAGGGGGCGAAAACTCCTTTAGAGGCGGTACAGGGGGCTCTCTATCGCGGGGTGATCCGTTTTTCCACTCCCATCTGGGAAAACGGTGATCTTCAGGGGGTGGTCGTGTTATCTCTCGATCATCGTCATTTGATGGAATATACCCAACATATCTCTCCGATTGAGGATAAAAAGGTCGTCTTTCCTTCATATTCAAGTGGCAATTACGCTTTCATGTTTGACGATCAGGGGTGGATGATTGCTCATCCAAAATATTGGGATATCCGGGGTTACGATCCCTCTGGCCAGCTGGTACCTGCCTATAGCGATGAAACTTCAAAACAGGATATTCTTTCGGGGAGAATCCCTTTCAACCTTTTTGCCGCCGACTTTGTCCATCCTAACTATCCACAGGTTGCTGCAGCGGTTCTTCGTGGCGAATCCGGGGTTGTTGAAACGGTTAATGTCGGTGGTTCAAATAAAATTATGGCCTATGCACCGATTCCTTATAACCGAGGGGTCTACCGCGATTATACTGTCTTTGGTGGTGTGACTATCGGTGCGGAAATTGATCAGTTTCACCAACCGGCAGAGGCTACTTCGCATCTGATTCAACGCGAGATCAGTAATTATTTGATCCAGTCATGGGTGGTTATTTCTGTGACCATCCTGTTTATCATAGCGACCGCATATTTTCTTTCCAACAGTATTGTTCGTCCACTTTTATCGTTAACCGAAGGGACCCGGCGGATGATTCGTGGCAATCTGTCACCTGAAGTCAAGGTCAGTTCTCATGATGAGGTTGGAGTATTGGCCGATTCATTCAATACCATGGTGGCGGAATTAAACAGTCGGCGGCGGCGCTTAATGGATACGCTGCAGGCACTGCGGCAATCGCGTAAAGAGATCCTTCGGCAGAGAAATTTCAAAGATACAGTTTTTGAAAATATTGAAATTGGTCTGCTCACATTTAATGCTGATAGTCTGGTCACTTCAGCTAACGGGCATGCTTGTCAAATATTGAATATCGAGCGACCAGGTTCTGACTGTCACTGGGAAAAATTGTTGGTTGAGTGGCCCGAATTACATGATGTTCTGCGTGGATGGTTTCTGGCCAGCCAAGCTGGAGAAAGCAGCTCCTTTCGCGAGTATGTGCCACTGGAGAGAGAAGGGCGGACGTTGACCTATCTGATGACGATGTTTCCTTTGAACTTCCGTCAGCAGGAAGGTTGGTTACTGACCATTGAGGATCTGACTGAGCGGGTCAATTTGCGGCAGCAGATGGCGCGGATGGATCGTTTGGCCTCTCTGGGAAGAATGTCCGCCGGGATTGCTCATGAAGTGCGCAATCCGCTCACCGGGGTCAGTTTGCTTCTGGATGAACTCCATGATCGGTTGCTCGGTCAAGAAAAGGATCAACAGCTGATTCGGCGCGCATTGGGTGAAATTGAACGACTGGAATCACTGGTTAATGAAATGTTACATTTTTCATCGCCACCAACTCCAAAACTAGCCTATGGTCGGATTGAAAAAGTCGTTCAGGATTCCCTGTTTCTGATCCGAAAACAGTGCCAGCGGCAAAAGGTAAAATTAATTGAGCAGTTTGATGATCATCTTCCAGAGATCATGCTGGATGCAGATCGTCTTAAGCAAGTTTTGTTGAATCTACTGAACAACGCTCTGGAAGCCATGCCGGATGGTGGGGAGTTGAAAATTGAGGTTGGAACAGTCAAAGATGAAATTTTGATTCGTGTTTCGGATACCGGAGTCGGAATCCCTGCAGAGAAATTACCATTGATTTTTGAGCCATTTTTTACCAGCAAAGGGCAGGGGACCGGGTTGGGTTTGGCGATCAGTTATAATATTATTTCTGATCGTGGTGGTGAAATTCAGATTGAGAGTAAGTTGGGTGTTGGGACAACGGTGCTGGTCTCGTTGCCGATAACCACTGAGGTCATCTGATTATTTGGAGAGAACAGCATGGAAAAAATTCTGATTGTTGATGATGAAGCCTTCATCAGGGAAAATTTGGAACGGATCATTTCAGAAGATAATTATCGTCCTATTTCAACGGGATCACCGGAGGAAGCAATCCAGATTGTGACCGAAGAGGAGATCAGTCTGGTGCTGCTTGATTTGAATCTGGGCAGTCACAGTGGTCTGGATGTGTTACGGGCAATGCGCGAAGTCGATCCCGAAATTCTGGTCATTATTATCACTGGTTACGGAACGGTTGAAAGTGCTGTCGAGGCGTTGAAAATCGGCGCTTATGACTATATTAAAAAACCATTTAAGGCTGATGCAATCCATCTGATTGTTAAATTGGCTTTGGAAACGCAAAGTTTGCGCCGGAAAGTTAAACGCCTTTCCCGTGACGGTGACGGGATCAACATGGTTGGTAGCAGCCCGGCATTATTGCAGATCTTCCAGCAGATTCGTGAAGTTGCCAAGCACGAAATGGCAACCGTCTTGATCACGGGTGATAGTGGTACCGGGAAAGAGTTGGTCGCTCAGGCAATTCATAACCTGTCACCACGCAGTAAGAATCCTTTTGTTGAAATAAATTGTGGCTCACTCCCGTTCAATCTTCTTGAAACCGAACTGTTTGGTCATGAACGAGGTGCTTTTACCGATGCAAAAAACCGTAAAATAGGCTTATTTGAAGAGGCCGACGGAGGTTCCATTTTTCTTGATGAGATCGGGGAGATGGATACCAGCCTTCAAGTCAAGCTGTTGCGGGTTCTTGAAGATCTGAAAATCCGTCGACTCGGTGGTAATCGCAATATCGAGATCAACGTAAGAATCATTGCTGCCACCAACGCTGACTTGAAGGGTGCGATTGAACACAAGGAGTTTCGTGAAGATCTCTACTATCGTTTGAATGTTTTTCCAATCCACATTCCACCGTTGCGGGAACGTCGTGAGGATATCCCTCTGTTACTCGAGTATTTTTTACAGCGTTTCAGTAAGGGGTTCAACCGGACGACGCGGGGATTCAGCCGCGATGCTCTTGAGCTGGTGATGCGCTATCATTGGCCGGGAAATGTTCGGGAGTTGCGCAATGTGGTTGAACGGATCTGTATTATGCATGATGTGGATGAAATTTTACCGATCCACCTGCCGCGTGAAATCTGGGGCGAGTCACCCCAGAGTAAAATGCCCTTTAGTTATGAAATACCGCCGGAAGGTATTATTCTGGATGATGTTGTTGATCAGATCGAAAAAGAGCTGGTTGAAAAAGCGTTTCAGATTACCGGAGGAAATGTTGCTAAAACCGCGCGTATTCTGAATGTTCCGCGCGGAACGCTCCGTTATAAATTGGAAAAGTATCAATTGACCAGCGAATAATGTTTCACTCTGAAATCGTGGCTGATTACTTCTTGATCAGGGTGTCCAGTTTTTGTAATGAACAGCCTGAACAGCATCCAGAACACCCTTTTGAGCTGTTTTTTGCGGTTTTATAGATACTGTGTCCTACATAATAAGCCGCTGCTGCGATGATTATCATTGTGATTGAAAAATCCCAGGAAAACATGGTTATCCTTTCTTAAGTTATCGATAGCTGTAGTAAACTCGGGACTGTCCCCGGATTCA
>JAOZQF010000207.1 GCA_029932345.1 Desulfuromusa sp.
GAACAACAGACCGCTGATTATTCCGGAGTTGAAACAACACTGGAAGCGAAAGGACGGCATGACCCCTGTGTCGTCCCCCGTGCGGTGCCGATTGTTGAAAGTATGGTGGCACTGGTTCTGGCTGATCTGGTGATGATCCAGAAGATGCGTGGGTAAATTCATATAATTTTGAACCACTGAGGCACGGAGACACTGAGAGAACACAAGTTCAAAATCTTTTTCTGGTTCGAAAACAAAAGAAAAAAGATTTTTTGATTTTCTCCATATCTCAGTGTCTCTGTGGTAAATTCCGCTAGTTTTATCTTCGTCTTTCAAACAAGAAGTTAAAAGAGAAATACTATGATTATTGATTGGTACCCAGGGCACATGAAAAAGGCCCGGGCACAGATTATTGAGATACTGCCGAAAATTGATCTGGTTATTGAAGTTCTGGATGCGCGACTTCCAGCCAGTAGTGCCAATCCACTATTGGAGCGTTTGCGTGGGGATAAACTCTGTATCAAAATCTTGAATAAAAGTGATCTTGCTGATCCCACTGTGACCAAAAGATGGGTACAGTTCCTTGAAAAACAGCAAGGGGTCAAAGCGATTCCACTCGAAGCGACAAATCGCCGTGATGTTGGCTTGATCCCGAAACTCTGTCGTAAGATGCTTCCGGAACGCGCTAAAGCAAAAAAGCCGTTAAGGGTACTGGTGGTTGGAATCCCCAATGTTGGGAAATCAACTTTGATCAATACCCTGGCAGGGAAGAAAATGGCCCGGGTTGGTGACAAGCCAGCTATCACCACCTGTCCTCAGCAGATCGACCTGCGCAACGGCATCCTCCTCTCAGATACTCCGGGGATTCTCTGGCCGGTGTTGGATAACCTAGCTGGTGCTAGCCGATTGGCCGCCAGTGGAGCCATAGGTGATAATGCTTTTGACACCGTTGAGGTTGGTTTAATCACCTCACAATATCTGGCAGAAAAATATCCAGCTTTATTGCTGCAGCGCTATAAATTATCAACATTACCTGAAACTCCACGGGCAACTGTTGAAGAGATCGGGCGACGGCGGGGCTGTCTGATCAAGGGGGGAGACGTTGATCTGCATCGGGCGGCAGAACTTTTATTGCGGGAACTCAGAGCTGGTAAATTGGGACGAATTAGCTTGGAACGACCTGAAGAGGGATCGGGAGCATTTGAGAAAGGGGTAGATCTGACATGAAGGCTAAAACCAAGGGGAAAGATATTTTTGTTGCCGATATCTCGTTTGAGGCGACTGAAGAGGATCTGCATAAACTCTTCTCTGTCTGTGGCACCGTTCGCTCGATCAATATGGTGACTGACTCGAAGGGTGGACAGTTTAAGGGGATTGCCTTCATCCGTATGGCAACCGATGCTGAAACCAAAGATGCTATCAATATGCTCGATGGAACCCGTTTGGTAGACCGCTGCATCACTGTTTCGGTGGCAAAGACCAAGGAAGAAATGTCGTCCCTGACGACGACGGCGGTTCCCGAAATCCCAGAGAGAAGAACCCGGCGCAAAAGGGTGCCGAAGGGGCGGAAAAAAGTGAGGTAGGAACAGAAAAAGTGGGGCAGAGATAAATTCTGCCCCACTTTTTCATTATTTCTGCCGATCTTTCCCCCACACCTTATCCAGATAATTATCTCGTCCAGAACCACCCCGGTAGTACCAGTAACGAATCGGATTTTTACTGTGATAATCCTGATGGTACTCTTCTGCCGGATAAAATTTCCCCGCTGCAGTTATTTCAGTCACAATCGGACTATTGAATCGCCCGGATTCTCCCAACTGCTGCTTTGATCTCTCTGCCAGCTGCTTCTGCTCCGGATTTAGATAGAAAATACCGCTACGATACTGGGTCCCACGGTCGACAAACTGCCCATCGGCATCGGTCGGATCAATCTGTCTCCAGAACACTTCAAGCAGTTTTTCATAGGACACCAGTTGGGGATCATAGTGGATCTCCACCGCTTCAGTATGTCCGGTTCCCCCGGCAGAAACTTCCTGATAGGTCGGGTTCAGCTTAGCTCCTCCAGTATAGCCGGAAATCACTTCACTGACCCCATCCAGTTTTTCGAACGGAGCCTCCATGCACCAGAAACAGCCCCCGGCAAAAATAGCCCGACTGGTTGAAGCGATGGTGTAGCTTGCCGGCACAACCAGAAGGATGAAAAGTAATATAATCATTTTTCTCATAATTAACTCCTGAAGCCCCCTTTATTGATCCAGCTTCTTAAATTTCAGCGATATTGAATTGATACAGTGGCGCTTGCCGGTCGGCGGTGGGCCGTCATCAAAAACATGCCCCAGATGGGATTCACAACGACTGCAGATCAGTTCATTGCGGGTCGTAAAAAAGCTGCGATCCTCCCGGATCAGGACATTCTCTTTGGCAATCGCTTCATAATAACTTGGCCATCCGGTTCCGGAATCAAATTTGCTCTCAGAAAGGTAGAGATCGTTTTCACAGGCGGCACAGCGGTAAACTCCATGCTCTTTGTTTTTCAAAAGATCTCCGGTAAAAGCCCGTTCCGTCCCCTCTTCACGTAAAACATGGTATTGCTCAGAAGTTAATAATTGTTTCCATTCTGCAGCACTTTTTTGCACTTTATCGACCAGGATAAAATCACCCTGTTCGGCGGAATAAACTCGGATTTTGCCGGGGGTTGATGTTGACGACACGATTTTTCCTGCCTGTGCCGCAAATCCATTGACTGTCAGCCACAACATTCCGGTTTGTGATGCAAGTACAAGAAGTATTTGTCTTCGATTCATAATCTAATCTCCTCCAGGAGTCTGTCGGGCTTTCGAACCGTAGCGAGAAAATGTCTGTTTAAGGGCAGATTTTTGATCGTTTGAGAGCGAATAGCCGTAGCTATTTGTCGAAAAGGATCAGAAATATGGACCAAACAGGCGTTTTCGCAGTAGGTTCTTGTAAAGTCCGACAGCCTCCTTACTGGATCTTTTCCAGTGTTTTTGAGTGGTTTTGGTTTCTTTTC
>JAOZQF010000208.1 GCA_029932345.1 Desulfuromusa sp.
AAAATCCTGGTGCGATATTTTTCCGATCCATTGCTTACACACGGAATACGTATCTCTATCGGGACTCGTGATGAGATGGAAAAAACTCTGGCGGTGATTGCTGAGACGGGTTGAATGGTGTAGGGGCGCATTGCATGCGCCCTTTTTGCACATTGACAGGGCGTATGCAATACGCCCCTGCATGGTAAATATGACCAATATCCCATTTTTTCCTGCTGATGTCGCACCATGTCTGTTGGACTGGTACGGCCAATCCGGACGTGATCTGCCGTGGCGGAAGACCCGTGATCCCTACCGGATCTGGCTGTCGGAAATCATGTTGCAACAGACAACGGTGACAGCGGTTATCGATTACTATCACCGTTTTCTGACAAAAATTCCAACGGTAGAAACTCTGGCGGCTGTACCTCTGGAAGATGTCATCGATCTCTGGGCCGGATTAGGTTATTACTCCCGGGCCAGAAATCTGCACGCGGCAGCGAAACTGGTGGTTGAACAGTTCGGCGGGTGTTTCCCGGAGGATGTTGAAACGTTACAACAACTGCCAGGGGTGGGTCGTTCGACTGCGGGAGCCATTTCTGCCCTGGCATTTGACCGGCGGGCTCCAATTCTGGATGGTAATGTCCGGCGGGTTCTCTGTCGCTTGTTTGCCCTGCAGGAGCCGCCTCGCTCAACTGCGGCGGAAAAACAACTCTGGCAATGGTCTGAGCAGATAACTCCTGCCGAGAATGTTCATGATTATACCCAGGCGATTATGGATCTGGGTGCGATGGTCTGTGTGCCACGTAAGCCGCTTTGTGACAAATGTCCTTTAAGTGAGCTTTGTCAGGCGCATAAGTTCGGGTTAGAGCAGCAGTTGCCGCTGAAGCAGGTGGCAAAACAGATTCCGACCCGCCATGAAGTTGTGCTGTTGATTGATCACCGTGGTCGCTATTTGGCAAGGCGCCGGTTGGCTGAAGGTTTTCTTGGTGGAATGTGGGAGTTCCCAACGGTCAGTCTGCTGGAAGGGGAAGATCCTGAGTCGAAACTGTGTCTGTTATTCTCCGATTTCGGTCTCGAAGGGGCAGCCAAACAAATTGGCCATAGCCAACATGTTTACAGCCATTTTCGTCTGAAATCAGAGATATATTGTAAAAAAATAGCAGATTTGTCCCACGTGGCCGAAGGGAATAATCGTTGGCTTCCTCTGGCTGAATTGAAAAATATAGCTCTGCACGGTGCCCATAAAAAGGTGCTGATTGAGCTACAGAAAAGTGGAGTTTAAATGTCTTTACCCCCTATTTTGACCAGCACTGAAGAAATTGCTGCTTTTGCTGCAGAGTTGGAAACCTATCCAGTGATTGCTGTCGATCTGGAAGCAGACTCGATGCATAATTATCAGGAAAAAGTCTGCTTGCTGCAGTTTTCCACTCCCGATACTACAGTTTTGGTTGATCCTTTGGCGGGAGCCGATTTGAAATCATTGCGCCCGGTATTGGCCAATCCAAAGATTCGCAAGATATTTCATGCTGCTGACTATGATATTCGCTGTCTGGCTCGTGATTTTGATATCGAGATTGATGGTCTGTTCGATACGATGATCAGCAGTCAGTTTCTGGGTGAAGCGCGTTTTGGGCTGGCAGATGTATTGCGTAAATATTACTCGGTCGAACTGGACAAACAATATCAGCGTGCCGACTGGTCAAAGCGCCCACTTCCTGAAGTGATGATCCAGTATGCAGCTGAAGACACCAGCCATCTACATGAACTGGCTGAAAATTTGGAAGCACAATTAATAGATAAGGGTCGTCTGGAATGGGTGCAGGAGGAGTGTTCCCTGCTGGAGAAGGTTCGCTTCATTGATCGCCAGGGGGGAATGTTTCTCCGTTTTAAGGGGGCCGGAACCCTGGATCGTCGCCAACTGGCAGTTCTTGAAAATCTGTTGCACTGGCGAGATGCTGAAGCGCAACGGCAGGATCGTCCACTGTATAAAGTGTTTGGTAATAAAGAGTTATTGGAAATTGCCAGACAGCTGCCAAGAGGATTAGGTCAAATATCCGGAATATCACCGCGATTACTTGATCGTTATGGCAAGAAAATTATGCCTGCAGTTCAAGCGGCACTTGATTTGCCGGAAGCGGAGCTACCCGTTTATCCTCGCGGGGAACGGCGGGCTAAAGATCCACAGATAGAAAAACGGGTGATCCGTTTAAAAGAGTGGCGCAAGCAGATCTCTGCTGAACTGGAAATTGATTCGGGGGTGCTGATTAATAACGCTCTGTTGGAAGAGTTGGCGCGTAAGCATCCAACTGTGGAGCAGGATCTGGCTGAAATTGATTTGCTGAAAAACTGGCAGCGCAAGGTGTTGGGTGGGGGAATCTTGCAGGTGCTGAATTGATCCAGGTAAGGCAAATCAAAAGCTTTAACGGAGAGGCGGAGAGAAGCAGAGAAAATCAAAAAATAACCAAAATCTTTTTAGGTTTAACCCAAAACAAAAGCTTTAAGGTTCTCTCTGCGGATCCGGTCAAGGGGCCGTAGTTGATAAATCCAAGTACTCTGCTCTCGCCATGCCACGTCAGGCTCGTGGATGGACGTGGGGTCAGGCCTGCAAGGTTGATAGGTGTATTCACCACGTCCCCTGAACGAGGAAAACATACCCTTGAAATAATAATGATATTATGATATTTGTGGCGTGTTTCGTTGTTTTGTAAAAAGGGGAGCGCTGTAAATGTATAGAAAGCAGCTGGAGTTTCTTGAGACCTGGTTACGCAATAAAAACCGCAAGCCCGTTATTATTCGAGGTGCCAGACAGGTTGGTAAATCGACACTGGTAGAATTATTTGCCAGAGAACAGCAAAAAGCTTTACGTCTTGTCAACCTGGAACGCCATCCTGCGTTGTCTTCCGTTTTTTCCACTAAAGATCCCCAACAGATTATTCAGCAGCTAGAATTTTTGCCAAATATGGGGCGGGTTGGCGCTGATAGCTTTTTGTTTCTTGATGAAATTCAGGCAGTTCCTGAAG
>JAOZQF010000055.1 GCA_029932345.1 Desulfuromusa sp.
ATATAGTTTTTGATGAAGCCATCGAGAAGATCATACTTTTTCAGGTATTCAACCTCTTCCGGCAATATTTTATTGACGGTTTCCTCGACGCATTCGAAAAGAAACTCAGCTTGCCTGGTCGCATCGAAATAACGATATAAATCGATGGTCTCATTTAAAACTTCAATATTGTTTTTTTTCGTTGGTCGCCATTCGATTAAATCAAGTCTTGGTTTCGAATAATATTCAAGGGTTTCTCGGTAGCTCTCAATTCGCTCGAGAATAACAGCCGAAATTGGGAAAACCACCCCTTTGGAGACAAAACCTTTTTCCGCCAGGATGTGATGAAAAAGGTAGCGATGAATACGACCGTTACCATCTTCAAAGGGATGAATAAAGACAAACCCGAAGGCAATAACCGCTGCCATCAGCACTGCGTCAAAATCACTTTCACCAAGAAGCTGACAGGTTTCGATAAGACCGGAGAGAAGAGGGTCCAAATCCTCGGCGCGAGCAGAGATATGATCTGGCATAGGGAGCCCTGTTGAGCGATCATGTTCACCAACAAAACCGCCTTCCTTGCGGAACCCAGGTTCAACAAAGCGATTATCAGCGATAACTATCGTTTGCAGATATTCCAGCTCTTGAGTGCTTAGTTTGCGCTGACCGGCTTCCCCAATTATTCTTCCCCACCGTTCAATGCGGCTGAATGGTGGGGATTCTCCCTCAATTGTATAGGATGCCTTAGAGTCTTTGAGCAACAGAAATGCCGCCGCTCTATGTAAAAGGTCGGTATGGGTTTTTCCTATATGGTCAATTGCTGTTTGAGACAGGTTCATCTCAATGAACCGTTCAAGCCTGGCTGTTTTTCTTATCAGTGGGCAGAAGTTGCGTGTCCCCGGCAAATTGTTTCGGACACGATGGCGACGGGAGTTTCGAGGCAGTCCTGTATATTGTAAATCAGTGTTGAGGAGAGGGACAAAATTACCTTTTGTGGCATCTGCTATATCGAGTTTTTCTTTCTTCAGCCATTCCCACAAAAACCACAGCCTGCGACTGTAAGCTCCGGTCGGCTCAAAGCGGATAATATCCTCAACTGCTTTTGGTTCAACAGTGTCAAATAAAGCTTTCACAACCGCCAGATTAATCCCTTCATATTTCAGCGCAAAGGTCAGGTGCCCATACAGGGTATCGTGTGGTCGGTGGCGCGGCGTGAATATCCGCCACCGACCCTCCCCGTACTTTTTGTGTTTGATGCCGATTGCACAGAGATAGTCAGGCATGGGGATGCGCAATCCATAGCCAACAATAAGTGCCGCATATCCTGCAAGGCTTGCCCCTTCCTCCAGTGGCAGGAACCCTTGAAAGATATGTGATTTTTGATTGTAATTAGTCATTTTTGAGAATTCTCATTTTAGAGTTTTTTTGTATTCTGCCATGAAAAATGATTATTGTCCATGATTTCTGTTTATATCTTAGTCAATTTATGAATAACGATTACTTGAGTGAGGAGGGAGACTGCCCGTATTAAATTGAAAACTCGGACTAACTTTCCAACATTTCAAAGTTAGGGGGATACTTTATCTAACTCCCCCACACCTCTGAGGAAAAAAAGGACAGATCTATTTAAGAAACAGTTAAAAGTGACGCTCAAAATCCATTCTCTGGTGCAATATCCGCACAACGTTGATTCCGTCGCCTGTTGCTTTGAAGAAGATAACGTGGCAGCCGGATTTTGATTTTCTATATCCCCTCCTGATATCTCCGATATCTACAGATTTGGTGGGATTATTGGCTGCGTGTTCCATCGAAAACCACAGTTCTCTTACAAATTTTTCAGCCTGTTCAACACCCCATTGTGAAAGTGTGTAATCCCAGATTTCACCCAGATCCAGTTTGGCTCTGGGTGACAAAATGACCTCACTCATAGGGAAAGTGACTTCTTTTTGTTCGCAATGAAAGCTTTAATATCCAAGCCAGTGGATTGACCTGAGTTCTCTCCTTCGATTAAGGCTTGTCTTAACTGCTCCAACCTCACATGATCCTGCCTGATCAGGTCTCGAATATAGTCAGAAGAATTGGCATACCGCCCGGAATGGACACATTCTTCGACCCAGGTTTTCATCGGGTCGGGTAAAGAAATATTCATTGTTGCCATAAAAGTCTCCTTTTGTATGAGGTCATACTGATAGATTATGGCAAAGATTGTCATTTGTCAATCGACGCATTCAATTGTGTCGCACATGAAAAGTGGGATAAATGACGGATGCTGCCCGTATTACATTGACCAAAGAGCGGGTCATCTGAAGGTATTTTCTGGTGTAGAAACATGGGCTGAATGCGTGTAAAGTAGGGCTGATTTTCAACAACAATTACCTGGAAGGTTGAACTTGCACAGTCTGTATGTATCAAGTCCGATAGGTTGCCAAGGCTCTGTTTGAAAGCGTGGAGAAATGGTTATTTTTGATGACAGGTAGCCGTTTTGCACAGAAAACTTTTTCTGCTTCTGGGAAGTGCTCTCTACTGAGTGTTCTTCAATAGGCTCGTTAAATTTCTAAATTGACAAAAAAACAATAGAGACGATTTTGGAATTATCTTACGACGTATATGCCATTCTGTTTACCGTTTCACTTATTGCCGGTTTTGTTGATTCAATCAGTGGCGGTGGGGGGCTGATCGTTCTACCAACCCTCATGTTGTCGGGATTTTTACCGGCTGAAGCCCTTGCGACAAATAAGCTTCAAGGGATTTTCGGAAAATTATCTGCGGTCAGGTATTACCGACGACAGGGGGTGTTGAACATTCCCTCCATGAAGTTGCCGCTACTCACCTCATTTGTCGGCGCAGCTCTCGGCGCACTCCTGATACAATACATTCAAGCAGACTTTTTAATAAAATATATTCCCTGGCTCATTGGTGCGGTAGCGGTCTATTTTCTTTTTTCACCCAGGATTGGCGACCTCGACAAGCAGCAACGGCTGCAGATAGGTCTGTTTGCGGCATTAATAACATCCATTGTCGGTTTCTATGACGGTTTTTTCGGACCTGCTTCCGGTTCTTTATTCGCCCTGGGTTTCGTCTCTTTGCTTGGCTATAATCTCTCGAAAGCAACAGCATATACAAGATTGTTGCTACTTGCGACCAACGCAGCATCCTTAACCGTTTTCATTCTGGGAGGAAATGTTGTCTGGCGAGCAGGGCTCTGCATGGCCATAGGTCAATGGATTGGGGCCAGATATGGCTCGGAAGCGGTCATGCTGAAAGGGAGTAAGCTGGTAAAACCAATGTTGGTCTCAATTTGCTTCCTGTTAATAATCAAAATGGTTTTTTTCAACAAAGGCTAACAATGCAATGCAATGCAGATGGACGATGGCAGCCGGAATTATCGAATAATTAGGCGATAAATCGGGAACACTGTTCGCGTTCAATGAATCCTGTCAGCGATTTAAGCGGTGCTACCGACCCTGAATTTGATTTTTATTGAAATACGGATCCCGGTGGATGGCGTAAGAATCAAGTCAATTTTCTGCATAAAACCGCAGTAATTCTTAAAAGAAGCTTATAATATTAAGCAGTTCTGAAACTCCTCCTTTTTTTTATTGTCTCATTAGCCCCAAGTCCCCGTCATAGCAACATTTTCCAGATAAAGTAATCGTCCAGAAATAAGTATTTCCCCCTTGACAGTTATTGATGACATCGATATATTTCCACTATCCTAGTGTCAAATAGTGTCAAGTGGTGTCAATATGAAATTTTCCGGTGAATATAATGTCAGTATCGATTTGAAGGGGCGGGTCAGTATCCCCGCTTCATTCAGGGATGAACTGGGCCAGATTTATAAATCTGAGGGGCTGGTGGTGACCCGCTATAAAAAGGGTCTGGTCGCTTATCCACCGAGCCGCTGGAAAGAGATCTGCGCCAATGTTCTGGCTATGTCTCCCGGTCCAAACCGCGAAGCGAATTTGCGCAACCGGATTGCTCCGGCAAAAGAGTGCTCTTTTAATGCTCAGGGGCGAATTCAGTTGCCACAATCTTTGCGTGAACATGCCGGACTGGATAAAGACGTTGTGGTTATCGGGATGTTCGAAAAAATTGAAATCTGGAGCCAGAAAGCTCATGCCCTGATTGCTGCTGAATCTGAGTTGATGTTGGACGAAGATGCGCAGGGGCAAGCGGATCTGGGTTTTTAAATATGACGCAGGCGACCTTTGAGCATTTGTCGGTGATGCCTGGGGAAGTTCTGCACTGGTTGCAGCCTGTAACTGGCGGTATTTACCTGGATGGAACCCTTGGTGGTGCCGGACATTCTCGCTTGATTCTGGAAGCTGCAGCAGGTAGTCGCTTGATTGGCCTGGATCGAGATCCTGCTGCCCTGGACGAAGCTGCCAAGGTTTTAGCTCCCTATGGGGATCGAGTCAGCTTACATCATGCAACTTTTGATCAGGCAGATCAGGTTTTGCAGCAACTCGGTATTGATGGTCTTGACGGCATGCTCCTCGATCTCGGGGTCTCCTCCCATCAACTCGACACTCCGGAGCGGGGCTTCTCTTTTCGTTACGATGCACCTCTCGATATGCGCATGGACCCAACAACCGGGATGACTGCCGCAGATGTCGTCAACCAGATTGAAGAGGGAGAATTACTCCGGATTTTTTTTGAATATGGAGAGGAGCGCTACAGTCGGAGAATTGTTCGAAAGATTATTGCGCTACGTGAAGAAACACCATTAACAAAAACCGGTGAGCTTGCCGATTTGGTTCGACAGGCGATCCCCGGTGGACAGAAACCAAGTCGGATCGATCCGGCAACCCGGGTATTTCAGGCATTAAGAATCTATGTGAACGATGAGTTGGGGCAGTTGGAGCGGGGGCTGGAGGCTGCGATTTCGTTACTGAAACCAGGTGGTCGGTTGGTGGTGATCAGCTTTCATTCACTGGAAGACCGTATTGTTAAGCATCTGTTCCGCAAAAAGGCTCAAGGCTGTATCTGTCCACCCCGTCTGCCGGTTTGTCATTGTCACCATACCCCCGAGGTGAAAATTTTAACCCGCCGGGGGGTGAAGGCCGGGGACGACGAAGTTAGTCAAAATGCCCGTTCTCGCAGCGCTATCTTGAGGGCAACCGAACGCTGCTAGGAATCTGTCGGGCGTTATAGGAACCTAGTCAAAGAGTCCAAAAGGAAAGGGTCACTCAATGTCACAAGTGCTATCTCCGGTCACAGTTAAAATCACTGATTTTTCAATTTATCGCCCTCGCCTGCCCCTGGTCTTTGTCGCAATCCTGTTGATCTCTTTGCTCTCTCTGCTGTTTGTCTGGTCGCGAATCCATGCAATTAACCTTGAATACAGTATTTCCAGTTTAGAGCGCGATATCCGTAGTCATGAGCAGCAGGTCAAAGAGTTGAAAATGGAAACCGCTTTTTTATCTCGAGATGAGCGGATTGAAAAACTGGCGAGAAGAGATCTGGGGTTGCGTACTCCGTCACCCGGACAAATTATCAGGATTGAGTGATATGGCATTGACGGAACGTGGGATTCAGCTTCGCATCCGTTTCTTTGGTGCTCTATTTATCCTGGCATTCCTGCTGATTGCCGGTCGTGCCTATTATCTCCAGGTGGTGCTGGCTCCGGAACTTCAGAGCCGGGCTGATCAACAGCGTCAGCGGGTGGTTAAATTGGCGCCGCAGCGAGGCAGTATTTTTGACAGCCGGGGTGATCCTCTGGCAGTCAGTCTGGTCGCCGAATCACTGTATGCCGATCCCGTTTTGATTAAAAGCCCCAAAAAAGTTGCTGAGAAGCTGCGGAAACTCTTGAAAAGACCAAAAAAAGAGTTGTCCCGGTTGCTCTCATCAAGAAAACGTTTTGTCTGGTTAGGTCGGAAACTTGATCCCGAGGTTGCCAAGGAGATCCGCAAGTTAAAAATTTATGGATTGCAGTTTGTGACCGAGCGAAAGCGCTACTATCCGCAGGCAAGTATTGCGGCGCATGTTCTGGGTTTTACCGGGTTGGACCCCAACGGTCTCGAGGGAATTGAGCTGGAATATGATCAGCCTTTGCAGGGGACTTCGGGTCGACTGGTGTCACTGCATGACGCCAGGGGGCGGGGGCTGGCATCGGCTGAACAGTTGGTACAGGGTGGGGTGGCAGGTCGTAATCTGTTTTTGACTCTGGATCGTTCATTGCAATATGTCGCGGAAAAAGAGCTGGCCAGAGTGGTCCGTGAAACCGGTGCTGTCGGCGGGACGATTGTTATGTTAGAGCCTGCCAGCGGCCGGGTGTTAGCGCTGGCAAGTCAGCCCGACTACAATCCGAATTCGGCGGGTCGATATCCAGCGGCTAAACGTCGCAATCGAGCGGTATGTGATATGTATGAACCGGGATCGACCTTTAAGCCGTTTCTGTTGGCTGCGGTTCTTGAAGAGGGTTTGGTGCAACCGGGGAAGAAAATATATTGTGAAAACGGACGCTATTCTGTCGGTGGTAAAACAATCCGTGACCACAAAAAATTTAAGCAGCTGAGCCTGAAAGAGACACTTAAATTCAGTAGCAATATCGGTTTTGCGAAGCTTGGGAAAATATTGGAGCGGGAACGGTTCTATTCCTATATTCGTAATTTTGGCTTTGGTGAGCGGAGTGGAATTGACCTGCCTGGCGAAGTTGAAGGGATGCTTCGACCTCCATCAGGTTGGTTTGAAATTGATCTGGCGGCCATCTCTTTTGGTCAAGGGATAAGTGTTACACCACTTCAAATGGCAGCTGCTATGGGCGCTATTGCAAATGGTGGTTTACTGATGGAGCCCTATCTGGTTGAAAAAATAACCACTGCTGATGGAGAGTTGGTGGAAAAAAGACTCCCTGAGGTTCGACGGCGGGTTGTTTCAGAAAAAACAGCGCGACTGGTGAGGGAGATGATGGTGTCAGTGACTGAGCCGGGTGGAACCGGAACCAGAGCAGCTCTCCCCGGATATCGAGTTGCGGGAAAGACCGGCACAGCGCAAAAGGTCGATATGGTGACGGGTGGCTATTCACCAGATAAGCGGGTTTCTTCATTTATCGGTTTTGTCCCGGCAGATAATCCAGCATTGGTTTTATCGGTCACTGTTGATGAGCCAAAAGGGAAAGCTTACGGTGGCCTTATCGCAGCACCGGTATTCGCAAGAATCGCGGGACATACCCTCAGCCATCTGAATATCCTCCCGAAAGGGACTGTTGTTGCTCTGACAAGGGAGCCGCAAGCTACGGAACCGTTGCCCGATTTAGCACCATTACTCCCTGATATGGTGGCAAGTGATGGGTTGAGAATGCCTAATTTTTCAGGGATGAGTTATCGCCAGGTGTTGCAAACCATGCAGCAGAGAAATTTGAATCTGAAACTTTCAGGAAGCGGTCAGGTGGTTAAACAATATCCTCCTCCGGGCAAAGTTATCCGTTATGGAAAATCTGCCTGGATTCGGTTTGGAGCGTAATTAATGTCTAACCCGCAGCGACAATCGATGAATCTGAAAAAACTGCTGACAACCGTCGAGCCGATTGCGGTTGTCGGATCGGTAGTGCGGGATATCTCTGGGTTGGCCTATGATTCTCGAAAGGTTGAGATGGAAGGACTGTTTTTTGCGCTTCCCGGAGACAATGTTGATGGTTTTGACTACTTGCCACAAGCTTTGGCTAAAGGGGCTGTCGCCGTGGTTGCCGAACAGCTACCGGACAATTGTGCTGACCATGTCTGTTATATCAAAGTAGCAAATGTCCGTCAGGCCATGGCGCTCATTGCCGCTGAATTTTATGGCAAACCAACGGTGGGGATTCCCGTCATTGGTGTCACTGGTACCAATGGGAAAACGTCTGTCACTTATCTGTTGGAAGCAATCTTCAAACAGGCCGGATTCTCTCCTGCGGTGTTTGGTACCGTTACTTATCGGTGTGGTGAATTGTGTTACGAAGCTTCACGAACTACGCCGGAATCAATCGATTTGTTGCGGGTGATGGCAGAATTCCGACACCAGGGGGCAGATTTTTTAATCCTTGAGGTGTCATCTCACGCATTAGAGCAGCACCGGGTTGATGGGATCAAATTTGCTGCCGCGGTGTTTACCAATCTCACTCAGGATCATCTCGATTACCACGAGACGCTGGATCAATATTTTGCCAGTAAACGGCGCCTGTTTGCTCAGTTGTCAGATGACGGAGTGGGGATTATTAATTGTGAAGACAGTTATGGTCACCGTTTGTTGCAGGAGAGCCCGAACTGGATCTCTTTTGGCCTGGATCGTCAGGCCGATGTTTATCCACAGCAGGTGACGGTCAGCCGTGATCAGATTCGCGGAGTTTTTAGCGGAGTCAAGGGCGACGTAGTTGTTGAAAGTGGGATGATCGGTGATTTTAACGTCAGTAACCTATTGGCCGCAGTTGCAACGGCACAGCAATTAGGGGTCGATAATAACCTTATCGCTGCGGGGATTTCGGCAGCACCCCAGGTGCCGGGTCGAGTAGAAAAGGTCAAAAACAGTCGGGGGGTTCTAGCCCTGGTTGACTATTCTCACACTCCGGATGCGCTGGAGCAGGCGTTGAAAACATTGGTAAAACTTGATTTCCGGCGGGTTCTGACGGTGGTTGGTTGTGGCGGAGATCGGGACAAGGGGAAACGACCCCTGATGGCTGCCGTGGCGGTCAAATACTCTGATTTATCAATTTTCACCTCAGATAATCCCCGTACCGAGGATCCATTACAGATTCTGGAGCAAATTCGGGGTGGGGCTCTGGCTGCGGGGAGCAGGGAACTGAATCTGGAACAAGCTCTCTCTGCTGAAGGATTTATTGTCATTGCTGATCGCCGTAGCGCAATTGAGTTTGCTGGTCGTCTTGCCAAAGAGGGTGATCTGCTACTGGTTGCGGGCAAGGGGCACGAGGATTACCAGGAGATCGGAACTGAAAAAATTCATTTTGACGATCGTGAAGAGTTGGCTCGGGTGCTCAATCGGGTAGCAGGCTCAAATATCATGGACAGCACGGTTGGAGCTGAAAAATATGTTTGATCTTGAGCAAATCAGCAGAATTGTTGACGGCCATTTTTCCGGAAAAAAGGCCAACTGTCAGTTGGCTGGAATTTCTACTGATAGCCGTCATCTGACTCCTGGATCACTGTTTGTCCCTCTGCGTGGTGAACACTTTAATGGTCATGATTATCTCAGTCTGGCAGTTAAGAATGGTGCTGCGGCTTGTTTGAGTGAAGAGGTTGTCGTTGGTTTGAGTGTCCCGGTATTGCGAGTCACAGATACGTTGCGGGCACTTGGAGATATTGCGGCAGCTTATCGGTTGCAGCTCAATGGTCCGCTGGTTGCAATCACCGGGTCGGCCGGAAAAACAACCACCAAGGAGATGTTGGCAACGATTTTGGAACAGGTGGCACCAGGTTTGAAAACTGCGGGTAACTTTAACAATCTGATTGGACTCCCGCTCACTCTATTCGGTTTAGAAAAGGAACATCAGTGGGCTGTTTTGGAAATGGGGACCAGCGCCCTGGGTGAAATAGAGCGTTTGACCGAAATTGCTCAGCCGACAGTTGCTATTATCACAAATATTGGGGCCGCTCATCTGGAAACCCTGCAGGGGCTGGACGGTGTCTCCAGAGCAAAAGGGGAACTTTATGCCGGATTGCGGGGCGGGACAGCCATTATTAATCTTGATGACCCCCGGGTGGCGCAATTGCCGGTTGCCAATCGGGTTAAAAAACTCACTTATGGATTGTCTGAGCAGGCTCAAGTACGAGCAGAATCAATTGAAGATAAAGAGGGTGGGGTCCATTTTGATCTGTTGCTGGATGGACAACGCTATCCGGTTCAACTGAACCTTCCCGGTCGTCACAATGTATCCAATGCTTTGGCTGCTGCCACAGCCGCATTTGAGATGCAAGTTCCGGTGGAAAAAATCGTTGACGGACTGACTCAATTTGTTGCGATTCAGGGGCGGATGGATCTTTCCCCTCTTCCCGGAGGCGGCTTGTTGCTGGATGACAGTTATAATTCCAACCCCCTCTCAGCGGCTGCAGCTCTTGATGCGTTTGGAGCCCTGGCGGCCAAGGGGCGGCGTATTGTGGTGTTAGGTGACATGCTCGAATTGGGTGAAAACTCTGTCCAAATGCACGAAGAGTTGGGGGAGCAGGCTGCCGGGGTTGCTGATGTGTTGATCGGTGTCGGTAGGTTTTCTCAAGCTCTGTGTCGCGGGGCAAAAGTAGCGGGGCTGAAATCTGAGCAGATGATTGCCGTTGCCGATGCTGCTGATGCAATCCAATACCTGAACCAGCAACGGCAATCCGGAGATCTGGTACTTTTGAAGGGATCACGAGGGGTGCACCTGGAACAAGTGGCGGATGCTCTGAAGACCACAGTTGATAACTCGCTGAATAAGACGAAAGGGAATTAGCCGGTGCTATATCACCTTTTATATCCTCTCCATACTGAATATTCAGTGCTGTATGTTTTTCGCTACATCACTTTCCGGACGATCTATGCAACCATCACCGCCCTGTTGATCGCTTTCATTCTTGGTCCGTGGATGATTGCAACTCTGCAGAAGATGCAAATAGGTCAGGTGATTCGTAAGGTTGGGCCGGAATCTCACTTTGTCAAGGAGGGGACGCCAACCATGGGTGGCGCATTGATTCTTCTTGCCATCATCCTCCCAACACTCCTCTGGGCGGACCTGACAAATCTCTATATCTGGGTCACATTGCTGGTCACTGCCGGTTATGGCGCTATTGGCTTTATCGATGATTATTTGAAGATCGTACGCAAAAGCAGTGCTGGTATTTCGGCCAAGCAAAAAATGTTCTGGCAGATCCTGATCGCTTTGATAGCGTCGTTGTTACTCTACAGTTATGGTGATTTTAATACCCGTCTGAGCTTGCCATTTTTTAAGAATGTGAATCCCGACCTGGGCTGGTTCTACGTTCCGTTTGCGATTCTGGTGATGGTTGGATCAAGTAATGCGGTGAATTTAACTGATGGTCTGGATGGTTTGGCGATCGGTCCAATGATTATTGCTTCAGCCACTTTTCTGCTGCTGGCTTATCTGGTAGGAAATGCAAAACTTTCCGGCTATTTGCAGATTACCGGGGTTCAGGGGGCGGGAGAGCTGGCAATTCTTTGTGGTGCAATGGTTGGTGCCGGGCTCGGGTTCCTCTGGTTTAACAGCTATCCGGCTCAGGTTTTTATGGGGGACGTTGGCAGCTTGTCTCTCGGTGGCGCTCTGGGAACGATTGCGGTTATTACCAAAAATGAGTTTGTGCTGGTGATAGTTGGTGGAATCTTTGTCATTGAAGCCCTTTCGGTGATTGTTCAGGTTGTCTCATTTCGTTACTGGGGACGTCGGGTTTTCCGGATGGCACCAATTCACCACCATTTTGAATTAAAAGGGTGGGCAGAACCAAAAATTATTGTCCGCTTTTGGATTATCAGCATTGTGCTGGCATTAATAGCTCTCTCAACTTTGAAACTACGATGAAAAATGGCGTCGCAA
>JAOZQF010000209.1 GCA_029932345.1 Desulfuromusa sp.
CGGTAACGGTGCTTCGGTATAGCTTTTAATAAAAGTTTCCAGTTGGCTCAATTTTTCTGAGTCAAGATTTTTGAACAGGATACTCCCCCGGCGAACCGGAATGATGTTGTCCTGCAGACGGTAATCAGAAATTGCCTTGATCGGGATATCGTCAACGATCAGTTGATAGTCATGATAAAGGCTGATTTTTTTTATCTCTGAACGCTTCAGCTTTTGTCCCAGATAACGAAATGAGAGCCCACCTTCACTGATATCCATAATATGGTAGGGGAGGGATTCTGGTCCTTGATCAACCAGAACTAATGCTCGATCCATTGCTTTGAAGCGTTGATAAGATCTAACCGGACTATACTCGACTCGACTTTCCATTTAGTTACTCCTTTAGTTTCGACGGAGTCTTTTACCAGAAATACAGTGAGACCACAACCAGATTAATCCTCTGCCGACTTTCATTATCTCATAATGAATATGTTTTTGCAAATTTTATACCCACTGTGGAAGCTTGAGGTGGTTCTCTCTCCTCCCCCGTTTCTTCTAGTTCTAACTATCTGTGTTGTATGAGTTTTTAAAAATGGATGAAGAGGAAAAATTCTATTTTTCTTAGCAAATTATCTTCAATTGGTCCATAATCAACTGATAATTTTACAAGTGTCGAATTTCTTTACAGTTGGTACTGAATGGGACAGTTACGCAGCAAAAAAAGTTATATCATTTGGTTTCTGGCTCTGGCGGCAGCAACTCTTCTATTTGTTGGCGGGCCAGATGGTTATACTTTGCGCAGTCTCCGTCACCTCTGGGGTGGTGGGCATCTGTTTTGTTTTGCGCTGTGGGCTTATCTCTATGTTCGTTGGCGGTCGGGTCAGCCGTTTTTTCGTCAGCTAGTTGAAGTTCTTCTCCTCACTTTTGTTCTTGGTGGAATCACCGAGTTAATTCAGGGCCAAATCGGTCGGGAGGCCACCTGGCAGGATTTGGGTAACGATTTAATCGGTGGTCTATTGGGGGTGGTTTTTTTTGCTGAATCAAGAAGAACCCTTGCCGCCTGGAAATTAAGACTCTTGCAGATGCCGGTTCTCCTGATCTTTTTATGGAGTCTGCTGCCGGTCGCCAAAGTTATTATTGATGACACGATCGCGTATCGCCAATTTCCCCTCTTGTCGGGCTTTGAAACCCCACTGGAAACAAGTCGCTGGAGTGGCAGTGCAAAACGGACCCGGGTTGATACGGTCTCTTCTAGTGGTCGCTCTTCTCTGCGCCTCAATTTAACCACTCAGCGCTACTCCGGGATTGGTCTTAAGGATTTCCCGAGAGATTGGAGCGCCTACGATTCGGTCAGTTTACAGGTTTTCAATCCTGACCCGGAGCCTTTGCTACTCCATTTTAGAATTCACGACCAGTACCATTCCAATCATAAAAATGTCCGTAATAATGTCTATAGCGATCGGTTCAATGCCAGTTTTAAGATTATGCCCGGTTGGAATACCCTGCAGGTTTCTCTGGCTAAAGTTACCTCGGCACCCAAAGATCGATTGCTCGATTTGAGCCGAATCGCCGGAATGGGGGTATTTGTCGGGAAATTGACCGAGCCCCGAACAATTTATCTGGATGATGTGATACTTATCCCCTGAGTTTTGATTTACGCTTCCCGATTGACATGTTTTGGCGATGGTCATAAAATCGCCCCGCTTCAGTCAAACTTCGGGTGAAATTTTTTATATTGAGAGAAGGGCAAAAGATGAAAGTTCTGATTACTGATGAGATTTCCGATAGTGGTTTATTGCCACTCAATGACGATCCCCGCATCCAGGTTGATAAGAAACTGGGGTTGTCCGTATCAGAACTGCACCAGACAATCGGTGACTACGAGGCTATTATCACCCGGAGTGGGACCCTGATTGATCAAGCTCTTCTGGATCATGCCCATAAGTTAAAGATTGTTGCCCGTGCTGGAGTGGGAATTGACAATGTTGATGTTGATGCTGCCAGTAGTAAAGGGATTATTGTTGTCAATGCCCCTTATGGCAATGTTAATTCAGCAGCAGAGCACACTATGGCACTTGTGCTCTCGCTCTGTCGTAATGTGCCGGTTGCCAACAGCAGCCTGAAAAGTGGCGCGTGGCAACGGGCCCCCTTCACCGGACGAGAGTTAAAAGAAAAAACCGTTGGAATTATCGGTCTGGGCAAGGTTGGAGGTCGAGTGGCTCGACGTTGCAGGGCTTTTGAAGCCAATGTGATTACTTATGACCCCTATATTTCTGAAAAACGGGCTGATGATTTTGGAGTTAAATTGGTACCGTTGGAAGATGTTATCCGTTTTTCCGATATCATTACGGTACATACCCCGTTGAATGATGAGACTCGTGATCTGGTTTCCGCCGAACATTTCAAGGGGATGCAGGATGGGGTGATCATCATCAATTGTGCCCGTGGTGGCATTATCAACGAAGCAGCAATGCTTGAAGCTCTGGAAACCGGCAAGAGTTCCGGTGCCGCTTTTGATGTCTGGAGTCAGGAGCCACCGACAACAGATATTTTGAAGAGATTAATTGCTCAACCTAATATGTTGGTGACACCCCATCTGGGCGCCAACACTTTTGAAGCGCAGAAAAATGTCGCTGTTGATGTCAGTAAAGAGATCGTCAACTATGTTGATGGTCGACCGCTTGCCAATGCGGTCAATATCCCCCGTTTTGATCCTGATCAGATGGAGCATATGAAGCCATTTATGGAGCTGATCTCTATCCTGGGGAATTTTATTTCTCAACTGGCGCCACCGAATCCAAATAAAATCACCTTTACCTACAATGGTAAGCTGGCGCGGTTTGATTGTGCCCCCTTAAGTGTTTGCGGGCTTGCCGCACTGTTGAATCACTGTTCTGATCAGGAGGTCAACATGGTCAATGCCAGTTTGATCGCCCGGCAGATGGGGATTGAGGTTGAATCGGTTCGTTCAAC
>JAOZQF010000056.1 GCA_029932345.1 Desulfuromusa sp.
TTACCGCACCGTTATCCCTTCCTTCTGGTTGATCGTATTGAGGAGGTTGAAGAGGGGGTGAAGGCTTTTGGTTATAAAAATGTGACAATTAATGAACCTTTTTTTCAAGGACACTTTCCCGACCATCCAATTATGCCGGGAGTTTTGATCATTGAAGCGATGGCACAGGTCGGTGGGGCTTATGTTTCCGTTGTTGATAATATCGGAGATGATCGCGTCACTTATTTTGCCAGCATTGACAAGGCCCGCTTTCGCAAGCCGGTTCTTCCTGGTGATATTTTGCGCCTGGAGATGGAACTACTCTCAAAGAGGCGTGGTATTTATCAATTTAGTGGTAAAGCCTATGTCGGTGATACCCTGGTTGCAGAGGCAAATTTAAAGGCTACTTTTGCTGATAAATAGTTTGGAAATATGATGATTCATTCGACAGCAATCATTGCTCCAGGTGCTGAGCTAGATTCCACGGTGACAGTTGGTCCTTATGCTGTGATCGGTGAACACGTAAAGATCGGTGCGGGAACCACGGTAGGACCCCATGCCGTTATCGAGGGACGAACTGAAATCGGCTCTGAAAATCAGATATTTCAGTTTACTTCGATCGGGGCAGCCCCGCAGGATTTAAAGTTTGCCGGGGAGGAGACCTATTTAAGAATAGGCTCCCGTAACCGGATTCGGGAGTTTGTCACGATTCACCTGGGGACCGAGACCGGAAATGGCATTACCACGGTTGGAGATGATAATTTACTGATGGCTTATGCTCATGTTGCCCATGACTGCATTGTCAAAAATCATGTTGTTATGGCAAATGCGGCGACTCTCGCCGGTCATGTTGAAGTGGGTGATTATGCCATTCTTGGTGGCTTGAGTGCGGTTCATCAGTTTGCCCGAGTCGGCTGCCATGTGATGGCAAGTGGTGGCTCAATGATTGGTCAGGATGTGGTTCCTTATTCGATTATTCAAGGGGACCGTGCCAGAGTTGTAGGACTTAATTTGACCGGACTTAAACGACGGGGCTTCAGTACGCAATCTCTGGTTAATATTAAAAAAATGTACAAACTGGTCTTCCGCTCAAATCTGAATCTGAGTGAGGCAGTGACACAAATAGAGGGGCAGTTTGATACCTCTCTGGAAGAGGTTGCAACCTACCTTGATTTTTTGAAAAAAAGTGAGCGTGGGTTGGCACGATGACAGTTGAGTCCCAGTTTTATCAGTAGCAAAAGTCGCGAGGATCATATTGGTTCTCGCATTTTGTTTTTTTGTATGAAAGAACTTTATGTCAGCAACTGATCCTAGCAAGTTTTATCAGGTGATGGTCATTGCCGGAGAGGCCTCCGGTGATCTCCATGGCAGTCATCTTATTCAGGCGGCGGCCGAACATTATCCCCAACTGAGTTTTTTTGGTGTCGGCGGTGACAAAATGGGTGGGGCAGGGTGCAAAATCCTCTTCCCTTCTGATGAGCTGTCGGTAATGGGGGTTGTTGAGGTTGTTAAGCAGTTGCCAAAAATATTTCGCCGGTTTCGTCAACTCAAGAAAATTCTTTTAGGTTCCTCACCTCCGGATTTATTGGTTTTGATCGATTTTCCCGATTTTAATCTGAGGCTGGCCAAAGTTGCAAAAGCTGTCGGGATACCGATTCTCTACTATATCAGTCCCAAGGTCTGGGCCTGGCGCAGTGGTCGGGCAAAAATCATTGCTGAGCGGGTTGACCGTCTGGCATTGATTTTTCCTTTCGAAAGAGAAATTTACGGACCACTGGGGGTTGATGCCGAGTATGTTGGCAATCCACTACTGGATGAATTTACCCAGAATCAGCCACAAGGTGATTTGCGCAAAAAGCTAAGTATCGGAGCCGATGAGCAGGTTATCGGTATCTTTCCCGGGAGCCGTAACAGTGAATTGGAACACATCCTGGATACTCTTGTTGCAACTGCTGAGCTTCTATATACCAGGAAACCTGCGGCTAAATTTTTACTTCCAGTTGCTCCATCGTTGTCACGTGATTTGTTAGAACAGCGGTTCTCTCAGACCGGGGTGCCGATTGTTATTGTCGAGGAAAATATATATGAAGTAGCAATGGCCTGTGATGCAGTTTTAACTGTTTCAGGAAGTGTGACATTGCAACTCTCTCTGGTTGGAACCCCGATGGCAATTCTGTATAAAGTTGCCCCCTTAAGTTACAGTATTGGCAAGTTTCTGATTAAAATTACCTCCTTCGGACTACCGAACATTGTTGCTGGTCGAAAGATTGTGCGTGAATTTATCCAGGAGGCTGCAGAACCTGCTTCAATGTGCGATGAGATGCTGAGGCTTCTTGATGATCAGGACTATAGAAAAAAAATGGAGCAAGATTTAAAAGAGGTTCGGCAGTTATTGGGTGCCCCGGGTTGTTCGTTACGAGTATCTGATATGATTGTTGAAATGTTATCCGCCTAACCTGAATCAGTGGGTAAACAGTGGATGAAGAGTGCAAGTGCTTGCCCTGAATAATGTTTTGAAAAAATATAAGTCGCACCCATAGGTTCGGCGCTATTTTTTCAATCATTAGGCAGGTCAATGACTTGTGCTATTCGCCACTGGACAGCCACTGATTCAGGTTTAACATTCAGATAGGTCACTTTGTGTCAAAGAGTAAGCAACAAAAAAACATTTATCTGCGGCTGGTCAGTTACGCCATACCCTATAGGTGGGTTATAGCCCTCTCAATGGTGGCTTCTCTCGGGGTTGCTGCATCTGATGCCAGTATCGCTTATCTGGTCAAGCCATTTGTCGATGACTTAATCGTTGCCGGGAATGTGGACCTGGCGAAACTTGTCCCATTTCTTGTCGTCGGACTGGCGACATTCAAAGGACTATCCCGCTATATACAATCCTATAATATCCGTAAGGCGGGACAGCTTGCCATTCAGGATATCCGCAACGAAGTTTTCGGCCATTCATTGAGACTGCCGATGAGCTTCTTTTCCAGCAGCTCTTCCGGCTCTTTAATCTCAAGAATCCTCAATGACGTCAATGTGATGCAATCTGCTCTTGCCGATGTTCTGGTGACTCTGCTGCGTGAAAGTTTGACTTTGGTTGCTTTGACCGGTTATGCATTTTACGCCGACTGGAAAATGGCTCTGATGGCTTTTGTTATCATCCCTGCAACGATTTGGCCGGCTGCAGCGATTGGTCGAAAAATCAAAAAGTTTTCCCGGCGAGGTCAGGATGTGATGGGAACCCTGACCGGTGTTCTGGAACAGAGTTTTTCCGGAATCAAGGTGATTAAAGCTTTCGCCACCGAAGAGCGTGAGGAGCAGAAATTTATTCGGGAAAATTACGGATTTTTTACTTTTATCCGTAAAACTTTTCGTTATTCGGCAGCTTCTGCTCCGGTTATGGAAATTATGACCTCCTTTGGTGTTGCAGCGGTTCTCTGGTATGGTTTAGGTCGAGTTGCGGATGAAGCAATGACAAAGGGGGAGTTGTTCTCGATTCTTGCAGCTATTTTGTTGATGTATTCACCACTTAAGCGGCTGATTAAGGTGAATAACACCATGCAAAAAGCGGTGGGTGCAGCCGAAAGAGTTTTTGAAGTTCTGGATAGTCAAATTGAAACAGGTGATGTTCAAGGTGCCGTTGAACTCACTCGCAGTTCAGGTCATGTCAGTTTTGAAAATGTCGGGTTTGCTTATGACGATGAGTTGGTACTGCGGAACTTTTCTGTTCAGGCGAAGCCCGGTGAAGTGATCGCTCTGGTAGGGGCAAGCGGTGCCGGGAAGAGTACTTTTATCGGCCTGTTGAACCGTTTCTATGACCCCCAACAAGGACAAATATTGATTGATGGTTGTGACATCCGTAACTTAACCCGGAAAAGTTTACATGCGAATCTGGCACTGGTGGATCAAGAAACTTTTTTGTTCAATGATACTATCGCTAACAATATTCGTTATGGGCAACCCGATGCTGATCTTTCGCAGATAGAAGTTGCTGCGAAGCAGGCTTATGCTGACGAATTTATTCACCAGTTGCCTGACGGCTACGAAACCTCTATCGGTGATCGTGGGGTGCGTCTGTCGGGCGGTCAACGGCAGCGACTTTGTATTGCCAGGGCAATATTATGCGATGCCCCAATCCTTATGTTAGATGAAGCGACCAGTGCATTGGATACAGAGAGTGAGGCTATGGTACAACAGGCTCTTGGTAATTTGATGAAAAATCGAACCACCTTTGTCATCGCCCACCGGCTATCGACAATTATGCATGCGGATCGGATTCTGGTTCTTGACGGGGGAGAAATTAAGGAATCGGGAACTCATCAGCAATTACTTGAAAAATCGGGTCTGTATAAGCGCTTTTACGAGACACAATTCAGGGAATAGGGTTGATGGGACTCAGGGATCGACTGTTAGTATTGATTGCCCCATTTTTTGCCTCTCTGGCGATCCGGTTTCTCTATTTTACCAATCGGACTGAAATCCTTGGTGGAGAACATCCCCAGAGTGTTTGGAACCGGGGGGAGCATGTTATTCTCTCCAGTTGGCATGATCAGTTGTTGATGATGATCATGTCATATCGGGGGAAAGGTGCAAAAATTCTGATCAGCTCCTCCAAGGATGGTGAGTTGATTGCGAGAACCATGAGTTACTTTGGCCAGAGCGTGGTGCGCGGATCTTCCAGCCGTGGTGGTCGTGCAGCGTTCAAGGAGTTGTTGAGTCTCGGTCAAGAGAAGGTTGATCTGGGCTTTACTCCCGATGGGCCGCGGGGTCCACGACATGAACTGAAAGATGGTATTATTCAACTGGCACGGTTGAGTGGCCGGCCGATTGTCCCGTTGGCATTTGTCTGCAGCCGCGGGCATCGTTTTAAATCGTGGGATCGTTTTCTCGTTCCATACCCTTTTGGGCGTGGGGTCTTCTCATATGGCCAACCCCTTTATTATAATAAACAAGAGGGTGTTGATATATTTAGGGAACGGTTGAAAGACGCTATATCTCAAAACCAGCAACTGGCTGAGAGACGTTTGGAATCATATGGTTTATCTACTGTATAATTTGTTATTGCTCCTTTCGGTACTTTTTCTGATACCATATTATCTGCTCCGTGGATTGCGTTTCGGTAAGAGCCGCCGTGGAATCAGAGAACGATTAGGTTTCTATTCTCCAGAGCAAATAGCTACCATTCAATCAAGGCGAACCATCTGGATTCATGCGGTTTCTGTCGGTGAAACACGGGCAGCGATGCCCTTGATCCGGCAGCTTCATTCACAATATCCAGAGTTCCAGATTCTTGTCACCAATGTGACGGAAACAGGACATGAAGTTGCTCTGAAAGTTAAGGAAATTGATCTTTGCCTGTTTTTCCCTTTTGATTTCCCGTCAGCCGTACGAAAAGCTCTCAATACTGTAAATCCGGAACTAATCATTATCGTAGAGACAGAACTCTGGCCCAACTTTATCAAGCTGGCTGATCAATCTGATATACCGCTGGCGCTGGTCAACGGACGGATCTCTGATCGCTCTTTTCCCCGCTATCGTTTTATCAGGTTTCTGCTCAAGCCAATTCTGGAGACATTTTCTGTCCTTTGCATGCAGTCACAAATTGATGCTGAGAGAATTTCTGTTCTCGGAGCTCCTGATCGTCGGGTTGAAAATACGGGGAATCTCAAGTTTGATTATGAACTGAAAAATGTTTCAGCAGAGGAAATTGGACAGCGGAAAAAACACTACAGATTGCCTGAAGCGGTGACTATTTATGTTGCCGGGAGTACTCATGCCGGTGAGGAAAAACAGCTTCTAGAAGCCTATCGTCAGATATCCCCACAAATTAAGCAGAAATTGATTCTGGTTCTGATTCCCCGTCGTCCTGAACGTAAGCGGGATGTTGTGGTGCTGCTGAAAGAATTAAAGTTTCAATACCGACTCCGCAGTTCTTTAAAAGAAAGGGACAGTCTCCTTGCTGCCGGGGAGGTTTTGCTTGTCGATACTTTGGGTGAAGTTCTCGATTTTTATAGCATCGCTGATTTGGTTTTTGTTGGAGGTAGTTTGGTTCCCACCGGTGGTCATAATCTTCTGGAGGCGGCCTTGTTAGCAAAACCGGTGATATTTGGTCCCCATATCCACAATTTCAAGGAGATCTCGGCAAAAATGATCAGAGCCGGCGCTGGAGTGAAAGTTGCTGATCAGCAGGGACTGGTTCGGCAGAGTGTCAAGCTGCTTAACGATCCGCCATACTGTCGAGCGATGGGAGAGGCGGGACGTTCTTTAATTGCTGAGAATGCCGGGACAACAGAGCGAACCATGCACCATATAGCCAAACTTTTGAGATGATATGGATCAACTAGTCAACTTTCATCATCGCCTTGTTTCTCCCGGGGCTAAAAGTTTACCAGAGCGGTTTTTGTTGCTTTTGCTCTACCCGTTTTCTTATCTCTATGGTGTTATCACCTGGATTCGCAACCGGTGTTATGACTTCGGTTGGTTCTCTTCCTACCGGTCATCACTTCCGGTTATCTCAGTTGGTAATCTTGCTGTTGGAGGAACCGGAAAAACCCCTGTTGTCGATTGGTTGGTGAAAGAATTTCAAAAACGGGGTCACCGTCCGGCGATCATAAGTCGCGGCTTTTCTGGTAACTATACCGATGACGTTGGAATTGTTTCAACTGGCGATGGCATTCTGATGAGCGCAATAGAGTGTGGGGATGAACCTTATCTGCTGGCAAGGAAAAATCCAGATTGTCCGGTTCTTGTTGCTAAAAAACGGCGCCATGCAATAAGCCAACTGGAACAGTCAAAGCAGGTAGATCTGATTATCCTTGACGATGCTTTTCAACATCGGGCGGTAAAGCGGGATGTTGATCTGGTTCTCCTCGATGCCGCTGCACCTTTGGGTAATGGGATGCCTCTCCCTGCAGGAACTCTGCGTGAATTTCCGGGAGCTTTAAAGCGAGCTGATCTTCTGTTGATGACCCGGACAACCACGCAGAACCATCAACATTTTATGGGCTTTGAGGCTTTTGAAAGTTCCCACCAACTTGCAGTTACAGCAACCGGTCTAGATGGGGAGAGTATCCCCGTCAGTCAATTGCAATGTTTAAGGTGTTTCGCTTTTGCCGGAATTGCTGATCCCCAAAACTTTTTTTCTTCGCTGCTGAAAGTTGGTTTTAACTTGAAAAGTCAGTTGTCATTTGCTGATCATGTTACTTATCAGGGTCAAACATTGAATCAAATAAACCACGCCGCATCAGGTATGGATGCCCTGATAACGACAGAAAAAGATGCTGTCAAACTGTCGGCTGATATGTTTGAATTGCCCTGTTATCAAATTGCGATGGAGATCAAAATTAACCGTTCAAAAGAATTCTTTGATCATTTGACCCGCTGCCTATGGAGCAAATAACCATGTCTGTATCTGCCGATTTGTTGAAAATTCTTGCCTGCCCCAAGTGTAAGCAGCCAATTGAGCTTGATCCGGAAGGGGATTGTATCCTCTGCCCGGTCTGCCGGTTACGTTATCCGGTTCGTGACGATATTCCGGTGATGCTGATTGATGAAGCTGAATCTTACTGAGATGATGCTGTGAAAACCAAGCGATTACTGATTCTCAGTGATGGGAAACCCGGCCATGTTAATCAATCGATTGCTTACGCAAAATATCTGGGATACGGGTACGACCTGCACCCGGTCAACCTCAAAAAAAAAGGAGGAAAGGGACTTTCCTACCTTCTTGACCGGCTCGGAATCTATTCTGAAAAACTGTTTAGTACCAGCTTTAAATCAGGTAATTATAGTGCTGTTGTTTCAGCCGGTTCGGGAACCTATTATGCGAACCGGACTCTGGCAAAGCAGTTGGGCTGCCGATCAATTGTGGTGATGTTGCCGAGAGGTTACCGATTTGATTTCGATTTGATCGTTGCCCAGCAGCATGATGATCCTCCATCGCTAGCCAATATTGTCACTATTCCAATCAATCTGAACTATATTGAGCCACAGGGACTGGTAGTGCCACAGCCTGGCAATCGTTATATTGCGCTGATCATTGGTGGTGACAGTCGTCATCTGCAGATGGATGTCTCCCTGTTAAAAAAGCAATTAGATCAGATATTGGCTCTGTTCCCCAAACACGAAGTGTGGATGACCACCTCACCGAGGACTCCGAAAGGGGTGGAAAAGATGCTGCGCGACTACAGTTTTTCACGGGCAGTCTATTATTCGGATGAGCCAGTCAATCCGATCCCTGATTATTTGCAACATAGTGAGTATCTGTTTCTGACTGCCGATTCAAGTTCCATGATCAGCGAAGCGGTCAGCTTTGGTCAGTGCTGTGTCGAGGTTTTGCCGCCACCCGATAGCTTGCCGGTAAAAAGTAAAATTAATAAATTAATCAATGTCTTGGCTGCAGAGAAGTATCTGCATCTGTTTGATGGGTCAGTTGCTGCTTGCAGAAAGAAAATATCTTTAGCCGATATATTTAACCGGCAAATTGTTAACAGATTTGAGTCAGATTAGATGAGAATTCTGCAAATCACAGCAGCTCTGGAGCAGGGAGGGGTAGAACGGGGAACCGTCGAAATGGCTGCTTTTATCGTTTCTCAAAGGGGGCAAAGTTTTGTTGCTTCTCAGGGGGGGCGGATGGTCAAAGAGTTGGAAGAGGGTGGAACCAGACATTTTTTACTCCCCCTTGCCAGCCGTAATCCGCTGACTATTCTTTACTCGGCCTGGCAGCTGCGAAAAATAATCCGCAGAGAAAAGATTGATTTGTTACATGCCCGTTCCCGGGCTCCGGCGTGGGCGGCATATTTTGCCGGTAAGATGACCGGGGTGAAGATGGTGACAACGTTTCATGGCACCCATCGGATTCAAAACAGCGTAAAAAAATGGTACAACAGCGTCATGGTACGTGGTGTCCGGGTGATTGCTATCAGCCAGTTTATCAAAAACCATATTTTGCAGAATTATATCGCTAACGAAGATGTGATTGATGTCGCTCCACGTGGTTTCAATCCCACCCTGTTTGATCCCGGCTTGATCTCTGCCGGGCAGCGACAAGCTTTGAAACAGCAGCTTGGTCTTGCTGCCGGAATAGCCGTTGTTTCGCTTCCCGGGAGACTCACTCGCTGGAAAGGTCAAATTCTCTTCCTTGAGGCGTTGGCTCAGATCAAGGATCTTGAATGGCAGGCACTGTTGATTGGTGGGGGTGGTACAAAAACGGCCTATATTAAAGAGTTAAAAATGAGAGTGGAAAAGCTTGGGATTGCAGACCGGGTTTTATTTGTTGGTAGTCAGGAAGATATTGTCCCTTACTATGCAATTTCCGATCTGGTCGTTTCTGCTTCCACCGAACCGGAAGCATTTGGACGGGTTGCTGTAGAGGCACAGGCGATGGCAAAACCGATTATCGCTTCAGCACATGGGGGTTCTCTGGAAACCGTGAAAGATGGCGAGACGGGGTGGTTATTTAACAATGGTGATAGTGCCGATCTGGCCGATAAATTACGGATCGCTTTGTCTGGAGATATCGATCTGACCAGAGTTGGGATTTCAGGTCGGCAATGGGTTGCAGAAAATTACACAATCGATAAAATGTGTCAAGGAGAGTGGAACGCCTATCTGAAAGTTCCTGGGTTCAACAACAGCTGATCCCATTTGTGAAATTTGGGATCTCGCTTCGATAGTTATTTTGAATAGATCTGTTGGCTGGAACAGGTTTTCCCAAAGGTTATTTCATGAGAGTTTTACATATTGCTTACCAACAACTGCGGCGCTATGGACAGACGCGGGTCAGCTGGGCGCAGAAACTGACCCATGGGCTGATCAAAAATGATCATTTTGTGCAGGGTTTTAGTGATCGGGACGTCGCTGCATTTGAGGCACCGTTCGGTATCCGTGATTTAGGTAAAGGGAAGGCAAATCGACGTTTACTCGAAACCGTTGCGGCCTTTGACCCCGATCTGATTATCGCTGGCCATTGTGACATTATCACCAATGAGACCTTGAAAACGATCAAGCAGAGACATCCTCATGTAGTCATTGCACATTGCAACAATGACCCGCTTTTCGTGCCGGATAATGTCACACGTATCAAGCATCGTGCTGCTGTGGTTGATGCTATTTTTGTTTCCACCGGACGTCGTGAATTGACTATTTTTGAAGATCTGGGAGTCCGTGTCTATCATATGCCGAATCCGGTTGACCCGGCATATGAGAGTTTGAATAACTCCCTCCGTTCTGATTTGCCCATTGATCTATTGTTTTGCAGCAACAGCAATGATTTTACCGAGCGCCTGAAGATGGTCAAATCACTAAAAGACGAGTTGGGTGATGAGTTGAACTTTAAAACCTATGGAAGTTTTGGTGATCCTCCGGTCTGGGGTCGTGATTATGATCGGGCTTTGGCGGAGAGCAAGATGGGCTTGAATCTGAATCGCCAGGAGGGTGATTACTGGTATTCCTCAGCACGAATGGCTCAATTGGCTGGCAACGGTATCTTACAGTTTACCCACAGTGGACCACGATTTGATGAACTGCTTCCCGCTGAATCGGTGGTCTACTTCGATGACCACGATGACCTGTTGGCTAAAATTCGAGAATTCCACCTCGATGATGCCAAACGCCAAGCCTGGGCCGCTAGAGCGCGGGATTTCTTTCATCAGGAGATCAACAACACCCTTTATGCCCAATATATTCTTGAAGCTGCCCTGCAGATACCGTTCAGTCACGATTATGTCTGGGCTCAGGATATCAATCTGGATGGCACCCTTAAATGACTCTACTGCTAAAAAATGCAGAACCGTTTGCACAGGGGGGCAACCGCCTCTGTTTTGTCCATCCCGATGACCCGACCCGCTGTGTGAAGGTGCGTCGCCCCGACTTTACCTTGGCAGATTGTCGGCGCAAAAAAGGTTTCCCCAAAAACCTCAGACCGCTCTCTTCTTTTGATGATAACCGTGAGGAATACAGGACGATTGGGCAGTTGCAGCACTGGATTGGTGATTCGGTATTTGATCATATCTATCGCTGCTTTGGCTTTATTGATACCGATCTGGGTCCGGGTTTGGATACTGAATTGATCCGGAATGGTGATGGGCTGATTTCTCTATCACTCAAGCAATACCTCTGGGAAGTTGGCTACACGGATCAATGTCAGCAGGCTATCGAACAATTAAAAACTTTCTGGCGGGCAAAAAAAGTTCCCTCCCGTGATCTGTTGACCCATAATATTGTTGTTCAGCAGGATCTTCAGGGGGCAATTTCTCGACTGGTGGTCATTGATGGGTTGGGAGATCCCACTTTGATTCCGTTTCACTGGTTACCCGGGAAATACCAGGAGAAGCGTATTGACACCCGTCTGCAGCGGTTTGAATCGCGGCT
>JAOZQF010000210.1 GCA_029932345.1 Desulfuromusa sp.
ACCTTCAGCTTGCTCCAGCTATAGAAACTTGTGATGTCATAAAAACCCATGCCGGCCTTGGTGAGTTTACCCAGGAACTGATTATTAGAGGTTATTCGGACGATCATATTATCGCCATTCTTGGTGGTAATTTTATGCGGGTTTTTTCAGAAATATTAGATTGATATTAAGGTGGGAGAGCTTTGCTGCAACAGTTGTTCGCTCTTGACACCGAAAGCTTTACAGATATGTTCGGTCAACGAGTCAACAACACAATGTTCGGCTTCAGGATTTCGATGCAATAAAAAGGCCGCGCTCGGCAGGATAGGAAAACCCTCCTCAACAGTTAACTCTCTTAATCCTGAAGGGATAACGCTCTGGCTGACGGAAGCAACTGCCAGCCCGGCATTAACGGCAGCTTTCAATCCCATGGTACTGGCACTGGTATAGGCAATCCGATAATCGATATTGGCTTTTTCCAGAGCGCTGGTCGCCCAACTACGGGAGTAACATTGAGCAGAAAACAGGGCTAATGGTAAGGGTGTCTCTTCATGTTGGAAATGTTGTTCCGAAGTGACCCAGACCATTGGGTCTAGTTGCAGAAGTAAGGTATTTGCAACGTCAGCAGTTGGTGAAGTTGTAATTGCCAGATCAAGATCCCCGCGTTGTAGTCGTTTTACTAATTGATGACTTGGTTCACAACTGACCGCGACCTGAACACAGGGATAATTGCGGGAGAACCCTGCCAGAATTTCCGGTAGAAAACGGGTGACATAATCGTCTGGCAAACCAATACTGACCCAGCCACTCAGTTCCGGACGTTTCAGCATGGAAACTGCCTCATCATTCAGTTTCATTACCCTTCGTGCATAACCCAATAAAGTCAGCCCCTCAGGTGTCAATCTCATTTTGCGACTGTCACGTTTAAAAAGTGGTTTATCGACCAACTCTTCCAATCGTTTGATCTGCATACTGACTGCCGATTGAGTTCGATTGACCTGCTCCGCTGCAAGACTGAAGCTGCCACCATCAGCAATGGCGATAAAGGTTCGTAGTAGCTCCGTTGACAGATTGGTATGCATATGATTCTCCCTTTTGCGTAATTATCAAAAATATTGATACTAAGTATAAAAACAATTCGTTTGATTGATCAATGTTTTTGTTTCATAGTCTCGTCAACAAAATAACGTTTTCAGAAAGGAACGCGACTATGGCTATATTAATGGAAAAACAACATTGGACCCCGACTTCAAATAATTGGGGGAAAAAATTTCTGCAAGGGTTAGGTCAACGGATAGAGCGCTACATCCAGTTATCCCAGCAGCGTCGGGCACTATTAGAAATGGATGCTCATCAACTGAATGATATTGGTATTAACCGTGTTGAGGCTGTACAGCTGGCCCGACCGAGTTGGTTTTCGAAGAAACCGCTGATCACCAATAAAAAATAGGACATTCTTAACGCGATAATATAGTGCGATTCATGGAAAAACACAAAAGCCTCGCTTCAAGCGGGGCTTTTGTGTTTTGACTTAATCTCCATCCATCTCTTTGTTTTCGACTCAAAATTTCCCGCTATTCTTCCCTGTACTTTTAGCCTCAGATGATATCCACTCCTTGAATAGCTGTAGACCCGTATTGGAAATATTCTCTTCCGGGGTGACCAGGTAGTAAGCCCCTGCGCTTTGCAAGGGGCGATCAATCGCAATGGTCAACTCACCTCTGCTCAATTCATTGACAATTAAAAAGTGGGGGATAAGTGCGATTCCCAGACCCGCACAAGCGGCGCTGATCAGAATCGAAAAGTGTTCATAACGTGAACCTTGCAAGACTTTGATCCCGGATAAATTTATTTTTTCAAACCAGTTTCTCCAGGCGTTTGGTCTTGAAGTAAGGTGGAGGAGGGGATAGTTAAATATCTCATCAGCCTGACTCAATTGCCCGTTTATTAATAATTCAGGTTTACAGACAGCAACGACCTGTTCTTTGAACAGGTAATCAGTGATAGTTCCCGGCCAGGTTGACTGACCAAAATGGATAGCCGCATCAAAATTGGTGTCCTTGAAAAGAAACATCTCCGAGCGAGCTGACATGTTGACTCTCATGCCAGGGTGCTGCCGGTAGAAACTGCTGATGCGCGGGATCAGCCATTGGGAACAGAAGGTCGGCAAGACCGCCAATTCCAGAATTTCTCTGGTCCCCCCATGTGCCATGATATTGAACATGTCGTGTTCAAGTTGATCGAGTGTTGCTCTGACCTGGTTGCTGTACAACCTTCCGGCCTTGGTCAGAACCACTCTTTTTTTGATCCGATTAAACAGCTTGAGACCCAGATGTTCTTCGAGGATGGCAATTTGCCTGGATATGGCACTTTCGGTCAATGACAGTTCGGCTGCGGTACTGGTGAAGCTCTGATGTCGTGCGGCCGCCTCGAATGCAACCAGCGCACTACGGCTTGGGATTGCTCGTCTCATGATATAAACTCCTGAAGTTTGTTGATTGCGCCATTATCTATAAGATGTTTTTTAACCCCTTCTTGTGCCGGCAATTCGTGATGTTGAATGTTTCAGGCCGATATAAAACTGCAGCTGGAAGGTTTTACTATCTTGCCTAGTTCATTCATAAAAGTCATCAACTTATGTTTTTATATCATTTTACATCGGAACAAGAATATCGTTATATTATTGGCTGCAAAAAGGGTCATCTAGAGAAGCAGCTAAATTAACCCAACAATATTGCAAGGGATGTTTATGAGCAGAAAATCGACTACCGGAAATAGGGGAAAAGGCGTTAGTTCAGACTGTTATGTTGAATTGGAACTCACCTCCGGACAAGGACTTCAAATTGAGGTCAAGAGCAAGGTACAGGCTCTTTTCGGTCGCCAGATCATCGCTCTGTGTGAGCAGGTTTTAGGCCATTTTGAGATTAAAAACGCCAACCTCTATCTGGAAGATACCGGAGC
>JAOZQF010000057.1 GCA_029932345.1 Desulfuromusa sp.
GTTCTAACGGGAGGGATGGCAGAAGAGGATTGAATTCTTTTCTGCCATTTTTTTTGTGGTGTTTATTGCAAAGTGTCTGAGGATGGGATTTTACCAGCCACTAATCATCATCGGGAATCTGGTAGAAATCGAGCACTCCGGGAATTTTCTTGAGGGTCGTACAATTGATATTACTGGTATCGCCAACAACTCCGAGAATAATTCGATCAGCTCCGGTTGATTGATGAAAATCACAATCCTGTTCAACCAGAAATTGCTTAACCTGCTGTAGATTCTCTTCGGTGGCTTTTCTTTTCATAATGACCAGCATTTTAACGACTTCCTTTCGTGTGAGTCCGTTCCAGGCTGCGGCTTTCATCTATCACCCGCTCGAACAGGCGGATGATTGCGGCGTTATCCAGTGGTCCATGATTGAGTTGTTGCATCCGCTCAAAAATCAGTTTTTCACGCTTTGGATCATAAATTGGCAGGTCCAGGTCTTTTTTTAGCGCTCCGATTTTAAGTGCCAGTGCCGCTCGTTCGTTGAAAATCTGTAACAATTCACTATCCAGCTGATTGATTTTTTTCCGGATTGTATCAATATCCACAATAGTTTCCTTTTACTCTGTGTTTTTTTCAGGATCAGCCCCGGGAATGATTGTATCGTGGTGAAAGTTTTCGTCGTCCAGTTCCGGATAGTCAATGGTGTAGTGCAGACCACGACTCTCATGACGGGAGAGGGCACTTTGAACAATCAGTCGGGCAACCGTGGTAATATTGCGTAACTCAATCAAGTCTGATGTGAGGAGGAAATCCCAATAGTATTGATCAATCTCCTTCTGAATCATCAGAATCCGGTTCATCGCCCGCTGGAGACGTTTATCGGAGCGGACAATGCCGACATAATTCCACATACTGCGGCGAATTTCATCCCAGTTATGGCTGACAATAACTTCCTCATCGCTGTCGGTAGCATTACCACAATCCCATGGAGGGACTGAGATATTTCTGGAATTCTGTTCTCCGAGCCGGGTCAATGAGATATCGGCCGCTTTTTTGGCAAAGACAATTCCTTCCAGAAGACTGTTACTGGCCAGCCGATTAGCACCATGGAGTCCGGTACAGGCAACTTCTCCAATCGCAAACAGATTATGGATATTGGTTTCCCCATTTTCATCTGCACATAATCCACCACAGAGATAATGGGTTGCCGGAACCACCGGAATAGGTTCTTTGGTCATGTCAATGCCAAAGCCGAGGCAGGTTGTGTAGATCATTGGAAAGTGCTCTTTAATGAAATCTGCCCCTTTATGGGTGATGTCGAGAAAGACACTATCTGACCCTGTTTTTTTCATTTCATTGTCAATGGCTCGGGCGACAATATCGCGTGGCGCCAGATCCTTCAATTTGTGGTAATCCGCCATAAAGGGATGGCCATCCTCCCGTCTTAAAATTCCCCCTTCACCACGGACCGCTTCTGAAATGAGGAATGATTTGGCGTGGGGATGATAAAGGGTGGTGGGGTGAAACTGCATAAATTCCATATTGGCAACATCAGCTCCGGCACGCCAGCCGATAGCGACCCCGTCTCCGGTTGCAATGTCGGGATTGCAAGTGAATAAATAGACTTTACCTGCGCCACCGGTGGCCAGGACGGTAAACTTTGCGCCAAAGGTCATCACTTGTTTGTTTTTGATATTTAAGACATAGGCTCCCAGACAGTGGTTTGGATCAATTTTATTTTGCGAAATTTTATTTTCGGTAATCAGATCAACCGCAATATGATATTGGTAGAGGGTGATATTGGGGTGTTTGAGTGCCGCTTCAACGAGGGCCCGCTCAATTTCCCGGCCGGTGGCATCTTTGGCATGGAGAATTCGTCGGTGGCTGTGCCCCCCTTCACGGGTCAGATCATACTCGTCGTCTCTCTTACGACTGAATTGAACTCCCCAGTTAATCAGATCATTGATAGCTTCAGGTCCAGTTTCTACGACCAGATCAACAATGTCCGGATTGGAGAGCTGAACACCGGCCACCATTGTGTCTTCAGCGTGGGAGGAAAAACTATCTACAGCAGAAAATACTGTTGCGATCCCACCCTGAGCCAGTTGGGTTGCTGAAATATCGATATCACGCTTGGTTACCAGTGAGACAGTTCCGTGATCGGCCACCTTTAAAGCGTAGGAGAGTCCGGCAATTCCGCTGCCAATAATCAAAAAATCTGTTGTAACTTGCATAAAAAATATCCATTTGTTGTGTTTTGCTGTTGATGAGTATGATTGATATTATCGGGTTCAGTTTCTACTGTTGTCAAGCATTTCAGACTCTGCTTGACGGATTGATGATTAAAGGTTATAAAATACTCATGTTTATCTCTGCCCGTCGGCTTTTAATCTCTCTCTTGTTATTTGGGCTGCTTGCCCCAATCTCCTCTCAGGCGGGGATTTACCGCTATGTTGATCAGCAGGGTCAGATCCATTATACGAATGTTCCTACCACCAGTAAATTTCGTCTCTACCGTGAGGAGGGGGAGCCGTATCGGCTTGAAACACTGATTACCCATTTTGCACAGAAGTTTCAACTTGATCGCTCTTTGATCAAAGCTGTGATTAAAGCAGAGAGTAATTTTAATCCTCAGGTTGTGTCAGTGAAAGGGGCGCAGGGGCTGATGCAGTTAATGCCTGAAACGGCGAAAGAGGTTGGGGTTAATAACCCCTTTGATCCTTCTGAATCTATTTATGGTGGTTCACTTTATTTGCGTAAAATGCTTGATTCTTTTGACCAGAATCTAGATTATGCACTTGCGGCCTATAATGCCGGACCAGGGGCGGTTCGTAAGTATGGTGGGATTCCCCCTTATGAAGAAACGCAAAATTATGTCCAGCGGGTTAAACGTTATTATGATTATTATTCTCGATCGGAGGATATTCTTTGATGTCTGCTGATAAAAAGTTGCTGAATTTACCCAATCTCCTGACCCTCTCAAGAATTGCTGCTGTTCCGGTCATTGTCCTTTTATTGCTCTTTGAATCAAAGCAAAGTTGTTTCTGGGCGGCTCTTGTTTTTACTATCGCTTCGATGACCGACTGGTTGGATGGCTATCTGGCACGTAAATGGGGGATTGTGACGAATTTGGGGAAATTCCTTGATCCTCTGGCTGATAAATTGATTGTTATTGCCGCCTTGATCATGTTGATCCCTCTGGGTCGGGTTCCAGCCTGGGCGGTTTTTGTGATCCTGGCTCGTGATCTTATTGTCAGTGGAATCCGTTCGATTGCTTCAGCAGAAGGGATTGTGATTGATGCAAGTGATCTTGGAAAATATAAAACCATCTTCCAGATGATCGCCATTGTCGGCCTGCTGTTGCATTACCAGTACTACTGGTTCTTTGGTGTGCAGTACGAATTTCTCCATCCCAGCCTGCATAATCCCGGCATATTTGTTTTTTATATTTCTCTATTTTTAACTGTTTGGTCGGGTGGTGACTATTTTATTAAATTCTTTAAGGTTTTTGCCAAATAAACCCGGTAAATTTTTATTGACACTCGACAAACCGTTTTGTTATACATACATCCGCTCGTCACAGCGGGCTTTCTGAGCGGGAATAACTCAGTGGTAGAGTGCAACCTTGCCAAGGTTGACGTCGCGAGTTCGAATCTCGTTTCCCGCTCCATAAAATTCAAGAGACCAGGGTTTTTCCCTGGTCTCTTTTTTTGTCTCAAAATTGACAAAATTAAAGCCTACTCGTCCCCCTCATCAAAGTTAAAATAATCGCTCCCCGTAGCAAAACTTCTATTTTGCGAATATGTTATGTTGAAGATTAAACAAGATAATTTTATCTGAATGAACTTGTTCGATTTTTTATTTGAAATATTTTTAACCTGAAAGGAATTTTATAATCATGCGAAAAAAACTTTTTGTTTTAATGGCTTCTGTCACGATCTTTACTCTGACAGCAACCAGTTTGATGGCACAGGGAAAGAGTTCACCTTTCTTGATTACCGGGAAAATTCCCCATCTCACCAAATTACTGATGCAACAGTGGGATGATCCTGAGCTGAATTTATCAGATCAGCAAAAACCCAAACTTTTAAAGATAAGAAAAGAGACGCTGACCAAAGTTAGGGATCTAGCACCGGAAATCGGTTCACTTGAAAATCAGGTTGCTGATGGAATTTTAGCCGGGAAAACCGCCGAAGATCTCAGTTCGATTGTGACGACTATTGCCAAGTTAAAAGCTGAAGAGACAATGATTCAACTGCGCTGTATCGATGCGACCCAAAAAGTTCTGGATCAGCGGCAACTTGATGTTCTGCTGGATTAGCTATGAGCTCATCTCTCAGGGGGAGAACTGTCGGCTGCCGAGGCCAGTTTTCGACCACGTTGGTCATTGACCAGCAGCAGCAGAATCCCGCCGACAAGAAAGAAAATCCCCAGTGCCAGGATTGAATTGCGCGAGCTGCCACTTATATCGGTCACCAGAGCAAACAGGAGTGGACCAAAGATTGCTGCAAATCTTGAACTGATGGTAAAAAAGCCAAAAAATTCTCCACTGCGGTGTTTTGGAACCATGCTGGAGAAGAGGGACCGGCTCAGTGCTTGACTCCCCCCGAGAATAATTGCAATCACGCCACCAAGAATCCAGAATTCAAAACGACTGTCCATTTGATAGGCGAAAAAACAGACCAGCAGGAAAATAATCAGACTGGTAAAGATTGCCCGGATGGTCCCGATTTTCTCCCCCAGATAGGCGAAAAACAGAGCGCCTGGCATTGCCATGAACTGGATCATCAGAAAACAGCCGATGATCGTCCCATGACCTAAATGGAGCTCTTCCCGGGCGTAGATTGCCGAAACGCTGATGATGGTCTGGATCCCGTCGTTATAGAAGAGGAAGGCGAGGAGGAACAGAGAGAGATCACGGTACTTGATCAGTTGTTTAAACTGGTTGAAATATCCAGACAGAGTGAATGAACAAGACTTTATCGTCTGTTTTTCAGTTTTTGGCAGGTAGATAAAAGTTGGCAAAGCAAAGCAGAACCACCAGAGGGCGGTGAGTAAAAAGCCAAACCGGGTTGCGCTGCTGCGATCACTAAAACCAAAATAATCGGCCTTAAGGATGATCAGAAATACCAGCGCCAGCAGCAATCCGCCACCAATATAACCATAAGAGTAGCCCCGTGCAGAGAGGCGGTCCGACTGGCCAACTGCGGCAAGCAGAGGGAGATAGGCGTTATAAAAAATATTTGCCCCGGCGAAAGCGAGGTTGCCGATAACAAATAACAGGATGGTTGGCCAATAATCATCTGTACCGGTAGTCGCGAGCAGGGCTGTTGCCGTACAACCGGTTAACCAGAAAGCCATCATCAGCCGTTTGTGCCAGCCATTGCGATCAGCGAGTGCCCCGAGTAGTGGGGCGGCAACAGCGAGAATGAGCATTGAGAGTGATATGCTGTATCCCCAGAGGCTGGTCGCAGAAAACTTGTGATTAACGAAAAAGGGGAGCGACACACCTGTTTCCGGGACTAAGGAGACAAAATAAACCGGTAGAACCGCTGCCAGAATAACTGTAGCAAAGGCGGAATTTGCCCAGTCATAAAGACACCAGCCAAACCGGGATTTTTGCAGTGGTGGAGGCAAATTGAGCTCCCTGAGCGGACGATGTTGATTAACTGATTCAGGTATGACAGCAGAGTAAGTGATTCAGTCGGTGGGTGCAATTTAAAATATAACCAATATTTTTATCTGGTTATCCAGTTTTCTCAATCAATACAGAAAATGGTGAAAGAGCCTGTGCTCCTCCGCGCAGGGGATCCAATGCACACTCGCAAAACTCGCCTACGGCTTAAATATTCCTCGCTTAGCCTTGAATCCCCTGCGTTCCGGAAACATCGGGGGAGCGGTGGAGCGAAATCAATAATTTACGATAAGCGCAGACGGCAGGTAACCAACTGAGATTGGATATGTTATCCGGGGTGAGTTTGATACAATCTTCTTCGGCTTGCAGTCGCTGTGGATAAATACGACATGACCGGTCGTGGATATCAAAATGGCGGCAGGGGATCGCAGTTGTATGAACGATCCCCCGCAGGTCAATTTTTTTCTCAAAGCAGCAAGCACCACAACCTTGACAGATTGCTTCCCACTCTTCTTCAGTCATTTGTTTATGCGCACTCTGAATAGCCGCACGCATGACAAACACAGCAACCACCTTCATGTTCGACAGTGCCACCGCAATCGGGGCAGGCACCACCGTTATTGGTGAACTGAGACGGAGTCTCTTCTCCAGAGAGCATATGGAGTTCAACTGCTTTTGCAACAGCATCAGCACAGGATGTGATCCGGTTTTTGCCAAATCCTGCCGGTTTATGGCAGGTGATCCCGATCAGCTGCTTAACTGTTTGACGTGCCTGGCCACCACTGCGCCAGGAGAGTGAAACCAGTCGCCCAATGGCTTCACATTGAGAGGCGGCACAGCCACCCGCTTTTCCCATGGTGGTAAACAGCTCAAAGAGTCCATTTTCATCTTCATTGATGGTGATATAGAGTGGTCCGCAACCGGTTTCCATCTGGTAGGTTGAGCCGGTTAATGCGCGTGGTCGCTCCCGTTTACGGGTCGGTTTCTTCCTTTCCATTGGCACGTTGGATTCACTTTTTCTTTCATCATCAGTGTTTCCAGCGACAGAAAGAACCTGCATGTCGCGTGACCCGTCACGGTAGATAGTGACCCCTTTACACCCCTCTTTGTAAGCAAGCATGTAGACCGTAGAGACATCTTCCCGGGTGGCATCACTGCAGAAGTTAACTGTTTTTGAGACGGCATTGTCAGTATATTTCTGAAAGGCTGCCTGCATCAGAACGTGGTCTTTCGGGGTGATATCGTGCGAGGTGACAAAAATTCTACGGATATCTTCCGGGACTGCGTCGATATCCTGAATAGTCCCTTTTTCGGCGATTTCCTGCATCAATTCTGCCGAATAGAAACCGCGCTCTTTAGCAATCTTTTCAAACAGAGGATGGACTTCAATCAGTTTGTTATTATCGAGAACCTGGCGCACATACGAAACCGCAAACAGCGGCTCGACACCACTGGAACAGTTGGCGATGATTGAAATCGTCCCGGTCGGTGCAATTGTCGTACAGGTTGAATTGCGGATCTGGCGTTTTCCAGGCTGGTCAAAAATGCTCCCCTTGAAATTTGGAAAAGCGCCGCGTTCTTCAGCAAGTAGGATCGATTCTTCATGTGATTTCTCATTGACGAAGCGCATGATCCTCTCCCCAAGAGCGATACCGTCCGGACTGTTATAGGGGATCTCCAGCATAATCAGCATATCGGCCCAACCCATCACCCCAAGACCGATCTTTCGGTTGGCACGGGTCATTTCATCAATTTCAGGGAGTGGATATTTATTGGCTTCGATGACGTTATCGAGGAAGCGGGTCGCCAGTTTTACCGTCTTCTCCAGCTTATCCCAGTCAATTTCTCCATCCACCACCATATTTGCCAGATTGAGTGAACCGAGATTACAGGATTCGTAAGGTAACAATGGTTGTTCACCACAAGGGTTGGTGCTTTCATACTCACCAATGTGGGGCGTTGGATTGTCACGGTTGAGGCGGTCAAGAAAGACGATTCCCGGTTCACCGTTAGCCCACGCCATGTCAACAATCTGGGTGAATACTTTTGCTGCGTTGAGCTGTTTCACCACTTTTCCATTACGCGGGTTGATAATATCGTAATCATCCCCCTTATCAACCGCATCCATGAAGGCTTCAGTGACACCGACAGAAATATTGAAGTTGGTGAGAATCGTCAGATCCCGTTTAGCCATGATGAAATTCATAATATCAGGATGATCAACACGGAGAATTCCCATATTGGCGCCGCGCCGAGTCCCACCCTGTTTGATGGTTTCAGTCGCCGCATCAAAAACTCGCATAAAAGAGATCGGGCCAGAGGAGACGCCGCTGGTGGAACAGACTTCATCGTTGGCGGGGCGAATGCGGGAGAAGGAAAATCCGGTACCACCACCACTTTTATGGATCATTGCGGTGTTCTTGATTGCTTCAAAAATGCTCTCCATTGAGTCACCGACGGGGAGAACAAAACAGGCTGATAATTGACCCAGTTCTCGACCGGCATTCATCAATGTGGGTGAGTTCGGTAAAAAATCAAGGTCAGTCATCATTTGATAATATTGTTGTTCAAATTTAGTTTTTTTCTTACCAGTCTTCGGTTCAGCTGAATCAATAGTCTGGGCGACGCGGCGAAACATATCTTCAGCCGTCTCGAGACTATTTCCATCACTGTCACGTTTCAAATAACGTTTCTTCAAAACTGTCTGGGCATTCTTGGATAAATTTAAAGTTTTGTTGGTTTTCGCCTTGGCCATTTTGGATCCTTTCATTGCGGAATTCTATCTAACTGATATGACTATGAACTATAATTTTGTGCTTGAAATATAACTAAAATAGTAATCTACATCTACTACATTTTGTAGGTCGTGAATATAGACCACTACATCTAGTGCCTGTCAAGTTGAAAAAGATTAAATAGGTAATTAAATAAAAAAGTGAACAAGTGTAGAAATAATCGTAAAACCGGAATAATTATTGACTTCACTCCTGACTGAAAAAGCGACTCTTTTCCCGTTGCGGAGGGTTCTACTTGTCGCCATCTATATTTTTGAGTATTCTGCCAATTCCACACCGTAATCTGGATATGATAATGGCACGAGTAAAACCAATTTATTTAGACAATGCTGCAACCAGTCACCCTAAACCTGAGTCTGTTTACCTGGCTGTGATGGCTGCTCTGCGTGATGGAGGGAGTCCCGGGCGGGGGACTCATCACTTTGCCAGAACCGCAGACCGGTTAATTTTTGAAACACGTGAGGCTCTGGCTGAGTTATTTAGCGGAGGGGATTCAGCACAATTCATTTTTACAGCCAATGCAACGTCTGCAATAAATCAGGCATTGTTCGGTTTATTACAAAGCGGTGATCGGGTAGTGACGACAATGGTTGAGCATAATGCGGTGATCCGCCCGTTACGACAGCTACAGAGTCGTGGTGTGGAGGTGGTCAAGGTTGCCGTAGACCCTGTGACTGGTATTGTTAACAAGTCGGCGCTACAACAGGCTTGTCTGGACAAACCGACACGCTTGTTACTGGTGAATCATTGTTCTAACGTGATCGGAACTATACAGCCCGTTGAAGGTTTAGGCCGTTGGTGCCATGAGCATGATATTCTGTTTATGCTTGATGGCGCACAAAGTGCCGGACTGCTGCCGATAGATTTACAAACTCTGGCGGTTGATCTGTTTGCTGCGCCCGGGCATAAGGGGTTGTTGGGGCCGCAGGGAACCGGGTTTCTTTATCTTAAGGAGGGGCTCAAATTGACCCCGCTTATCTACGGCGGTACCGGAACCAATTCACACTCCGATTTACAACCCGAAAATCTGCCAGAACGGTTAGAGTCTGGAACCCTTAACCTGCCGGGATTGGCGGGGTTGAAAGCGTCTCTCCAATTTTTGCAGCAGACCGGTATTGATCAGATTCACCTTAAAGAGACCCGCTTCATAGCAAAACTTCTCAATGGCTTACAGAAGATTGAAGGAATCAAGATTTATGGTTCTGGTAATGTTATGCTGAGGCTTGGAGCGATATCATTCAATCTGGAAGATCGTGATCCTGCCGAGGTTGCTTATATTCTGGACGATGAGGAACGTATCTCGGTGCGGGTTGGGTTACACTGTGCTCCTGATGCACATCGGATTATAGGAACCTATCCAACCGGGACGATACGGATCAGTCCGGGATATTTTACGACTGAAGAAGAGATCGAACGTTTTCTCACCGTCATGGGAAAAATCAGCAAGATGAAACGGAAAAAGTAGTCATTAACTCTTTAACTATGGGGATTAAGGATAATACGTTGATAAAAAATTATATACTCGACACAAATGTTTTGTTGCACGATCCGCAGGCGCTCTTCAAGTTTGCTGAAAATACCGTGATACTCCCCCTGACGGTGATTGAAGAGATTGACCGTTTTAAAAAGGATCAGAGTGAAACGGGCCGCAATGCCCGACAGATTTCACGACTGATTGACGGTTTCAGGGCGAAGGCTAAATTGGTTGACGGGGTCCCTCTGGAAAACGGTGGGCTTCTTAAGGTCGCTTTTTATAAACAGGAGTTTTTACACAAATTACCCCCGGAACTCCGTTCTGATAGTGGTGATAATCGAATTCTGGCGGTTGCCTGGGATCTGCAGGAAAATTTACCTGAGGGGACCGTTTTCTTTGTTACCAAAGATATCAATTTGCGGATCAAAGCCGATACTATCGGCATGCACGCTGTTGATTATCAGAGTGATAAAGTTCCGATTGAAGACCTTTATACCGGTACCGGTGAAGTTTTACTTTCCAAAGATCAAATTGATCAATTTTATACTCAGGGTTCCCTGTCCATAGAGGGTGATTTTTTTGCCAATCAGGGGTTGACCTTGGTTGATGAGACCAACTCATCGCATACGGCACTTGGACGCTATGATGCGAGGGTCAAGGAAATTGTCGGTCTGATTAAAGTTCCCAAAGAGGGGGTATGGGGAATCCATCCCCGTAATCGTGAACAACAGTTTGCCTTTGATCTCCTGCTCAATGATGATATCCCGCTGGTTTCACTGGTTGGTAAGGCTGGAACCGGAAAAACCCTCCTGGCAATTGCTGCAGGTTTGGTTAAGACTGCAGATGAGAGTGCCTATAATCGCCTCCTTGTCTCCCGTCCGGTCTATCCCATGGGGCGTGATCTTGGTTTTTTGCCAGGTGATATCGAAGACAAATTAGCTCCCTGGATGCAGCCAATTTTTGATAACGTTGAATTATTATTATCATCTTATGATGAAGGTGGAAACCGGAAGCGTGGTTATCGGGAGTTGATTGATCTGGGACTGATGGAGATTGAGCCGTTAACTTATATTCGCGGGCGTTCGATCCCAAAACAATACATGATAGTTGATGAAGCCCAGAATCTGACTCCGCATGAGATCAAAACAATTATTACCCGAGCGGGTGAGGGGACAAAAATTGTATTGACCGGAGATCCCTACCAGATTGATAACCCGTATGTTGATTCTGCCAGTAATGGATTGTCCTTTTCTGTTGAGCGGCTCAAAGGTCAGGAACTAACAGCCCACACCACATTGACAAAAGGTGAACGCTCAGAATTGGCCGAGTTGGCTGCTAATCTTCTTTGATGTCGTCGCAAAAAGTCCGCCCTCCGGTGTTGCAGCAGTTTTTCATGACCTTGAC
>JAOZQF010000211.1 GCA_029932345.1 Desulfuromusa sp.
ATAATTTTGATAAATTGAATATCGCTGCCCTTGGAAATATTGTCAGTCAGTTGCATCTGCACCATGTTGGTCGGAGAGTCGGTGACCCGGCCTGGCCCAACCCGGTCTGGGGCCATCGCCCGGCGATTCCCTATCTGGCCAAAGATATTGAAAAATTACACCGAGTGATCAAAGAAGAATTCAGCAACCGGCACAATGGGGAGATGTGATCCCTCATCGCCATATTCATAGCTGTGGATCGTTTATATGAAACAGGTCAGTCTGAAAAATCGTTTAATCTTGGGTTTTCTGGTTATCTGCGCAGTGATTACTCTGGGGACCTCTGTTTATCAGATCAGCCGCCTGCAACAGCGTGAATACGATCTGCTGCAACATGAAATTTCCAGCTTTGAGCAGGGTGCTCTGCCGAGTATTCGTGAGGCGGTTTGGAATTATGACTGGCCCATGGTTGAGACCATTGCCACCAGTCAGGTCAATCCACTCTTAAGTTATATCGAAATTTGCGATAAGGAGAAGAACCAGTGCAGTCACAGTGGTGTCGCAGGGGAAGAGCCGTTTCAGGAATATCGTCATAAGATCTATTACCAGACTTCCACAATGGGTCATAAACTGCAAATCGGGACAACCTACCTGCAATTGCACTATCAGCCTTTTGGTCAGCTTTTTAATCGCTACATATTTTCTGAATTTCTGATCAATGGTCTGGGTATTTTTGGTGTCGCAATCTCTATCTTCCTGTTGTTCCATTTAGGGGTCATCAGACGGCTGATCCGTATTGTCAATTATACCAGCGCTATTGATTTGACAAAAGTGGAGCATCTTGAACCACTCAATATCCAACAACCCAGCTCCGCCCATGATGAAGTTGATCATCTGGCTGATGTCATAGATGGCTTTGTTGAGCGGATCAAAGAGGAATTCTCACGCCGTAAACAGTTGGAACAACAATTAAATCATGCTCAAAAAATGGAAGCTCTCGGCACCCTTGCCGGGGGGATTGCTCATGATTTTAATAATATTCTGGCTGCTATTCTTGGTTATGTTCAACTTTGTTATAATTCTGCTGAAGAGGGATCAAAGTTGCAGCGTCGACTGGAACAGGTTCTGATCGCTGGTGAACGAGCTAAATCGCTGACCGGCCAAATTTTAGTTTTCAGTCGCAAATCTGAGGATTTTACCCAGCGGGTCGCCCCGGCGAAAGTTATCAACGAGGCTCTCAATTTGGTTAAGGGCTCCCTGTCGGAGAGTATCAAAATTGAGACATCTCTGGATGAAAATCTCTGGATTGTTGGTGACAGCAGTCAGTTGCATCAGGTGATCGTGAACCTTGCTACGAATGCCGGTTATGAGCTTGCGGAGCAGGGGGGGACAATCCGGGTGGTATTGACACAGCAGCAATTAACCGAGCAACAGGCCGTTCCATTGAGCCTTGATGCTGGAAATTTTGTTTGTCTCTCTTTCTGTGATGATGGTCCGGGAGTTTTCAGTGAAATATCGGAGCAGGTTTTTGACCCGTTTTTTACCACCAAGAAAACCGGCCAAGGGACTGGTATGGGGTTGGCAGTGGTTCACGGAATTGTCAAATCTCATGGTGGCACCATTATTTTAGAGCCAAATATGGGAAAAGGGGCTTGTTTTACCCTCTATTTTCCACAAGTCCAAGCGCCAGAAACGGATAAAATAGCGTTGTCGGGGGAGTCTCCAACGGTGTTGCGGGGCAACGAACACATTTTTCTGCTGGATGATGAGTCGGTGGTGGTTGCCATGGCTCAAGAGATGTTGCAATCATTGGGCTACCGGGTCAGTGTTTGTCTTGATTCGCTGGACGGTTTGCAGCAGCTACAGGAGGCTGATGATATCGATCTGTTGTTGACCGATTTGACGATGCCGGAGATGAGCGGAATCGAACTTGCAGAAAAATTGAAACAACAGAAACCCGATCTCCCGATTATTCTTTATACCGGATACCTTGATCTGCTGCACAAATCAGAATTACAAAATGGCACAATCAACCATTTACTGCGTAAGCCTTTTACGCTTGAAGATCTCTCTCAAGCCATCAGGCAGGTTCTGGATGGGTGACGGCCACCATGAACAAATGTTGTCATCTTGCGGGGTATTTTTAAGGAAATATAAAAGCGCTGTCAGCAGGATAGATCATTTTTTTGTCTCTCCTGCTGACAGCGAAAATGGTTAAAGCACTATCAGCTTCTCTATTGTCGAGTCAATGAGCGGTATCTGATCCGATGTGGCTGATCGGCACTTTTACCGAGACGGCGTTTTTTATCCGCTTCGTATTCTGAATAATTTCCCTCAAACCAGACAACCTGAGAATCTCCCTCAAAGGCGAGAATGTGGGTAGCAATCCGGTCAAGAAACCAACGGTCATGACTGATCACCACGGCACAGCCACCAAAGTTTTCCAGCCCCTCTTCCAGAGCGCGCAGCGTGTTGACATCGAGATCGTTGGTCGGCTCATCAAGGAGCAGCACGTTGGCCTCTTCACGGAGCATTTTCGCCAGATGGACCCGATTCCGCTCGCCCCCGGAAAGGACCCCGACCTTTTTTTGCTGGTCACTACCAGAGAAATTGAAACGGGCAACGTAGGCCCGTGAATTGACCGACTGCCCGCCAATTTGCAATGTATCCTGCCCGCCGGTCACCTCTTCCCAGATGGTTTTATCGCTATTCAGTTCACGCCCTTGATCGACGTAACCAAGCTGAACCGTTTCCCCCACTTTAAAGTCGCCGCTATCGGCCTGTTCTTTACCAGTGATCATATTGAATAATGTCGATTTGCCCGCACCGTTTGGCCCGATGACTCCGACAATCCCACCGGCCGGAAGGTTGAAGCTGAGGTTGTCAATCAATAGTCGGTCAGCGAACCCTTTGCTGATCTCCTTGGCTTCAACAACGATTCCACCTAAAC
>JAOZQF010000212.1 GCA_029932345.1 Desulfuromusa sp.
GGCGTTTGTGGTGATCAAAGCGGTTAAGGACCAATTTTAACGGAGAGACGCTGAGGAGGAGAGAACGGAGAGAAGAGCTAAAACCCAAAATAGCCACCACCAGATTCTGGTGGTGACAAAGTTTAAGGTTCTGGGTTTTCTCTCCATCTCTCCGCCTCTGCGTTAAAGTTTTTATTATATTTTTTTAGCTTCTATATTGTACGATGTATTCTAATTTTTTCAAGGAGGTCGCATGTCGACAGAATTCAAAGCATTATTGGTAGAACAACCAGAAAAGAAAGTTTTTAACCGTTCGATAGTGACCCGCTCCCTCGATGACCTCCCCGAAGGGGAACTGGTGGTCAAGGTTCACTACTCTTCGCTCAATTTTAAAGATGCTCTCTCTGCCGTTGGCAATCCGGGAGTGACGAGGAACTTCCCTCATACTCCGGGGATTGATGCCGCAGGTGAAGTTGTTTCCTGTTCCGATGGATTGTTTCAGCCCGGTGACCAGGTGATTGTTACCAGTTATGACCTGGGGATGGAGACTGACGGTGGTTTCGGCCAGTTGATCCGGGTGCCGAGCAAATGGGCATTGAAGTTGCCGGAAGGGTTGAGTCTGAAAGAGAGCATGATGCTGGGAACAGCCGGTTTAACCGCGGCATTATCGGTTCATCAATTGGTGGAAAGTGGTGTCACTCCAGAGAAGGGACCGGTTCTGGTCACCGGGGCAACCGGGGGAGTTGGTAGCCTGGCAGTGGCAATGTTGGCAAAAGTCGGGTTTACCGTCACTGCGGTGACTGGCAAGCTTGAAGAGACCGCCTATCTTGAAGGGATAGGTGCTGCTCAGGTCATCGACCGGGAAACTTTGCTGAAAGGGAACGATCGACCGATGCTCAAACCCACTTGGGCCGGGGTGGTCGATTGTGTCGGTGGCGATATTCTCGCCGCAGCAATCAAATCGGCTCAGTACGATGGCGTGGTGACTTGCTGTGGATTGGTTGCTTCCATCGATCTTCCGATCAATGTTTTTCCATTTATCCTGCGCGGCGTCCGTTTGATTGGAATCGATTCTGCCGAGTGTCCGATGGAGCGGCGTGTTCAGGTTTGGCAACGGATGGCCAATGAGCTGAAACTTGACAACCTTGCTGGAATGGTCGACGAGATTACCCTTGATGGTCTGGAAGAAAAGGTTCAATTGATGCTTAAGGGGGGAATGAAGCGGCGCGCACTGGTCAATCTTCTGGAGAGTTAATTTTTATCCAGACACCGGTTATTTGTCAATCTGAAGGAGGGGGGTCTCTTTTCGGGACACTCGGTATAAGCGGATACCCAGCAACAGTGCAGCAATGGTGAGACCAATAATCAAGCTGATCCAGAACCCTTCTGCCCCGAGTGGTGTCCCCCAGAAGTCTGTCAAAGCCAGACTGTAACCAAGGGGTAAGCCGATCACCCAGTAGGCAATAATCACCATCAACAGGGGAATACGGGAATCTTTGTAGCCACGTAAAGCTGCTGCTGCACCAATCTGGAAAGCGTCTGAAACCTGATAGAGGGCATTCAGATAGAGGAGCCCAACAGCGATCACAATAACTTGCTGGTTCTGCGTATAAATCCCGGCAATTCTCTCGGCAAAGATCAAGGTCAAGGTTGCGGTGACAAGCGCAATGGCGGTGTTCAGCAGCAGGCCGGTTCTGCTCGAAAGGCGGGCACGGTCAAAACGCTGCTGGCCAATAGCATGACCAACCCTAATTGTGATGGCGGTGGCAAGACTCAGCGGGATCATAAAAATCATCGATGAATAATTCAAGGTGATCTGGTGTGAAGCGACGGTCAGTGCTCCCAGTGGGGATAAAAACAGGGCAATCAGGGCAAAAATACTGGCTTCAACCAATAGTGCCAGTCCGATTGGCAGCCCCAGTCGGAGCAGTTGTGGTGCTCCCTCGGCACCGCAGGTTTTATTGAGATCAAAGAAGTGAGTTCTGTCATAACGTCTGACCCGCCAGATGGTCAGCAGCATGCAGCCACACATGAACCAGAGGCTGAGGGCAGAAGCCCAGCCGCAGCCGATCCCACCCATCGCCGGAAACCCCAATTTCCCATAAATAAAAACATAGTTTCCGGCAATATTAACCGGAATACTCGCAAGACCAATCAGCATACTCGGTCGTACCAGCCCCATCCCTTCACTCAGATTTCGCAGCAGAAAAAAGAGTGCCAGCGCTGGCATCCCCCAGGAGATCGCCTTCAGATAAGCCGTTGAAATTGTTGCAATCTGTGGATCAACATCCATCCATAAAAAGATCAACCCAGCATTCTGCAGCAACAGGATCGCAATAAACACCAGCGGCACCGCGACCACAATCCCCTTTCTCGCCAGCGGCCCAGTTTCTGCTGTTTTTCCCGCTCCGTGCAGCTGAGCAACAATTGGCGTGATAGCCAACAGAACCCCGTAGATAAAAAGAAAAATTGGTCCCCAGATGCTGCCACCAACAGCGACTCCGGCCAGATCCATGGCACTGACCCGACCAGCCATAACCGTATCGACAAATGCCAGAGTTTGCTGTGCCAGTTGCGCTGCCAGGATTGGCGCTGCGAGTGGAATCAGCTGCTTTGCTTCAAGTTGCAGCAGTTTAAATTGTTTCCGTTTATGGTGTGTCATGTGGGCTCAATAGGAAAAAAATAGATGCGCTATGAGGTTGCAGTGGTAGCACTTCTGCGGCGAAGGGGTCAACAGAAGATCATTCTAGCAGCCTGTCGGACTATCAATGAACTGGCTGCAAATTCGTCTGTTTGGCCCATATTTCAGCTCCTTTTCGACCAATAGCTATGGCTATTACTCTCAAATGAGCCAAAATCTGATCTCAAACGACCTAATTTTCGCTTCATCCCAGATAGTCCGTATATGGTCTCCCCCCTATTTGCAAGGGCTTTGTGCGTTTAT
>JAOZQF010000213.1:0-1237 GCA_029932345.1 Desulfuromusa sp.
ACCATTTCAACCCACAGTTTTGCTGAGCTCCGTCTGGAAAGTACCCCGATCCAGAGTGGCCTCCTTCGTGGTCATATCGATCAGGAAGAGAAAGTCATCTATGCGGGTCGGCAGTTAACGACGACCCCGGATGGAACTTTTATTGTTGGTTTTGGTCGGGATGTTGAGCCACAACAAACCCTGATCTGGATCGATTCTGACGGCATCCGGCACAGCTATAAGCTGAGCCTTAAGCAGCGTAAATATGATATCCAGAAAATTGATGGCATCAGCAAGCGGATGATGAATCCAAGTGAAGAGGATCTGCGGAGAATCGGTCAAGAAGCACAACAGGTTGCAAAAGCCCGGAAAACAGACAGTCCGTTGCTCAATTTTCAGGAAACTTTTATCTGGCCGGTGATTGGCCGGATCAGTGGAATTTATGGCAGTCAGCGGATCCTCAATGGTGAACCCCGCCGACCCCACTTTGGTATCGATATTGCCGCTCCTGAGGGAACCCCGGTTAAAGCTCCCGCCGGAGGGGTGGTGTCAATGGCTCACGAAGAAATGTTCTTTTCCGGGGGAACCCTGATTATTGATCATGGTTATGGGCTTTCCTCCAGCTTTCTTCATCTGCATAAAATTCTGGTCAAAGTGGGGGATCAGGTCGTTCAGGGGGAGGCAATCGCGACCGTCGGTGCAACCGGACGAGTGACCGGACCACACCTCGATTGGCGGATTAACTGGTTTGATCAGCGGCTTGATCCAGCCTTTTTTGTCCCACCAATGGCTCAGGAACCATAATCGTTACTCAAATCTGTCATCAGAGCGTTTTTTGGTCACATCCTCGGTGCTGGCTTCCAACCAACCGGAAATACTCTCTTCTACTGCATCAAATTTTTCAACATAAGGTTTGATATCCAACAGGGGGGTTCCATCCAGAATATCAACGCCCTCAACAAAAACTTTGTTTCCTTCGACTCTTTTCAATTTAACGATAGAAATACCAATATGATTAGGTCGTAACGGAGAGCGTGTCGCAAAAACACCCCTTTTTTGTTCATCCATAAAAGGGGCCGTAAGCAGCTCAACTCGAGTGGTTTCATGGAAACTGTACAAAAGATAAACGTGACTGAAACCTTCAAGATCCCGCAGCCCGTCAACGTATTTTTCATCAACGACCACACATCCCTCAATTCCCGATGCCCCTGTTGGCTGAATGGGCATATCTTTAATTGAGTAATGGGGTGAGTGGATT
>JAOZQF010000213.1:1337-2902 GCA_029932345.1 Desulfuromusa sp.
AGCTATGGTGCCGTAGCTTTTTGATTCATTGTCAGGTAGATTGTTGATCAGTTGAAAAGATGTCCCATTTGTGTCCTATAGGGAAGAAAATTGAACCTTTTTTTTGACCAATTTCCTGAAACTGGTTATATCTGTGCTCACCGTGGTGCGCTTTCAATTGCACCGGAAAATACCATGATGGCAATGGAGCAGGCTCGTCGTTGTGGTGCTGATCTCTTCGAAACCGACGTTCAGGTGACTGCTGATGGGGAACTGGTTCTGTTTCACGATACGGCTCTGGAACGGACGACAGATATTGCTGAACATTCTGAATTTTCTGATCGATCGTGGAATTTAGCTGATTTTGCCGCTGCCGAATTAGCAACTCTGGATGCGGGCTCGTGGTTTCTCCAGGGTGACCCTTTTGGAACAGTTGCTGCCGGGGAAGTTGCCGAGGAGCTATTTTCGGAGATCAGAAATCAAAAAATCCCTTTATTACGCGATGTTCTGGAAGAATGTCGCAACTACAGTTTCCCTCTGAATCTGGAGATTAAAGATCAGACGGGAACGGCAGCAGATAGATTGATTGTCGGCAAGGTTATCGATTGTCTCAGAGAAACAGAGACCGAAAATCTGGTGCTGATCTCATCTTTCAATCATAATTATCTACGTCAGGTTAAACACCTGAACTCTTCTTTATCTATCGCGGCACTCGTTGAAGACCACCATCCTGAAAACCTTTTGGAATATTTACGTAACCTTGAGGTTGATGCTTATCACCCGGATCAGAAGATAACACCGCCCGAACAAGTGCGGGATCTGGTTGCTGCGGGGATGCGGGTCAACCTCTGGACAGTCAATAATCCCGATCAGGCAAAGGATTTTATTGCTGCCGGGGCGACCTTTATTTGTACTGATTGGCCGCAACGGATGGTTGGGTTAAGTCATTCTTGAAATTCATCCAGTTTCGTGATAGAAGCACACTCCTGTTCTGCTGGTTGGATGGAACTTTTACCGATTGGAAATGTGTAGTTTGACTATGGATCTCTCTGAGCAGGACCGATTCTTCATGCAGCAGGCACTGGCTGAAGCGGACATCGCCGAAAGCCTGGGGGAAGTTCCCATCGGGGCAGTGATTGTTCTTGACGGTCAGATTATCGGTCGGGGTCACAACCTGCGGGAAACCAGTCAGGATCCAACCACCCATGCCGAAGTCATCGCGATCCGGCAGGCAGCGAAGCAACTGGGATCATGGCGGTTGCTCGATTGCACCCTCTATGTCACACTGGAACCCTGTGTTATGTGTATGGGGGCGATCATCCTGGCACGGATTCCGCAGTTGGTGTTTGGTTGTCGTGATCCAAAAGCCGGTGCAGTCGGTTCAATTTATAATTTTTCAGAAGATGAGCGTTTCAATCATCAGGTTAAGGTACGAGAAGGAATTCTGCAGCAGGAATGCAGTGCTCAACTAAGTCACTTTTTTCGTCAGTTACGAGAGCAGAAGAAAGAACAAAAAAACCAGAAATAGTTAAATTGCGGAGAGGTGTCCGAGAGGCCGAAGGTGACAGACTCGAAATCTGTTGTGG
>JAOZQF010000214.1 GCA_029932345.1 Desulfuromusa sp.
GCCAGTGAACTTCTCTATCTGCTGCCGCAGGTTCTCGATTGCAGCCGACTGCTGATACCGATCCCCAGTTACGGGGATTATGCCGGTCTGGCGAGGGGGGCGGGACTGGATATTGATCATCTGTTGTTAACGGAAGAGAATGGGTTTCAACTGGATATCGATCAACTGGCGGCACAAATAACTGCTGATCATCTGATTGTTATCGGTCACCCTAATAATCCGACCGGCAAGCTGTGCGATACTGATGCCTTGAGGAACCTGATCGCAGCTTACCCACACAATTATTTTATGATTGATGAATCATTTATTGACTTTGTTGATCCCAAACACTCTCTGCGCTGGCAACGGCCTGAAAACCTGATTATTGTCCAGTCAATGACCAAATCATGGGCGATACCTGGTCTACGCCTTGGGTACGCTCTAGCGGATCGGACAATAATCACAGCGATGCGCCGATTACGTCCCGCCTGGTCGGTCAATACCCTGGCACAGTCTGTTGGTGTTCGAGCGTTGCAGGATCCTGATTTTCTGCCGAAAACCCGTGAATATGTCACTGAACGGCGGGTTGAATTGTTTTCTCAACTGGAAAAAATTGCCGGATTGTCCCCCCTTGCTGGGGATGCAAACTTTCTTCTGGTGCGTAATACTCATTCTCAAGTATCAGTTTCACAGCTTTCAGATAAGTTGCTGAAAAAAGGTATTATTATCAGAACTTGTGAAGGCTTTCAGGGGCTCAGTAACAATTATTTCCGGGTCGCAGTTCGCAATCCTGAAGAGCAACAGATATTGACCGATGAACTACAGAACTGCCTCGATTCCGCCAAAGCCAGGAGGGCGAAGAAGAAAACTCCGGCGATCATGTTTCAGGGGACCGGCTCCAATGCCGGGAAAAGCATCCTCACTGCCGCCCTATGCCGGATTCTCCACCAGGATGGTCTCTCCGTTGCGCCATTCAAAGCACAGAATATGTCACTTAATTCCGGGATCACCTTTCAGGGTGGGGAAATGGGGCGGGCGCAACTGCTGCAGGCTCAAGCATGCCGTCTTGATGCTGATGTGCGGATGAATCCGGTTCTCCTTAAGCCCAGCAGCGCCACCGGTTCTCAGGTGATTGTCTGTGGTCAGGTTCTGGAGACAATGGATTTTCGTGACTACGCCAATCGGCGTGGGGAGATCTTCACTCAGGTGCAGCAATGTTACGACAGCCTGGCTGCCGAGCATCAGGTGATGGTTCTTGAGGGGGCGGGAAGCCCGGCGGAGATCAACCTGAAATCACGTGACATCGTTAATATGAATATGGCTCGTTACGCCGATGCCAATGTTCTGCTGGTGGGAGATATCGACCGGGGTGGCGTGTTTGCATCTTTTGTCGGAACACTGGAACTTCTCAATGAGTGGGAAAGAGAGCAGCTGAGCGGATTTGTCATCAACCGTTTCCGGGGGGATAAAACCCTTCTGGGGGATGCCCTCGATCTCACCACTTTACATACAGGGAAACCATTTTTCGGGATTATCCCTTATCTTGCTGATCTGGGATTGCCGGAGGAGGACTCGGTTGATTTCAAGGATGGATTACTTGACAGTAATGGAACAGGGGAGAAGGTTCTCGATATTGCTCTGATTGATCTGCCCCATATCTCCAATTTTACTGATCTGGATGCTCTGCGAATGGAGGCGGATGTCCAGTTGCGCAGGGTCTGTCATGCCAACCAACTGGGAAACCCTGATGTGGTGATCCTGCCGGGAACCAAGAATGTGATTTCGGATCTCGATTATCTGGTTTCATCAGGGTTATCTGATTTGATTGGCCGGTTAGCCGAAGCTGGCACGACTGAAATTGTAGGAATCTGTGGTGGTTATCAGTTTCTCGGTGAGGAGATTGACGATCCCCACCAGGTTGAATCGCTGGGGCGAAGCTGCCGGGGGCTGGGACTTTTGCCGATGAAAACGACTCTTCAAAAGGGCAAGACGACGACCCGCTGCAAGGGGCACCATCTGCCCTCTGGAGAGGAGATCAGCGGCTACGAAATACATCACGGAACCAGTAGTGGTCGTGGGTTGCAAGAAATTATCAAGCGGGCTGATGGTGTCCCCATTGGCAGTTGTGTTGCCGGGGAAAATCATATTTGGGGGACCTATCTTCATGGTCTTTTTGATGCGGATGGGTTTCGCCGCTGGTTTCTCGATCGACTGCGAGTACAAAAAGGGTGGGAACCACTGGGTGAAATTCAGTGTCGTTACGATCTTGAACCGGCTCTCGATCGGCTCGCTGATCATGTCCGTCTCTCTCTTGATATGGACAAAGTCTATCGGGTACTGGGGTTGTGATACCATTATCACTGCAAATTGTTCTGGCGTTGTTGCTCGATATATTTTTTGGCGATCCGCGCTGGCTTCCCCATCCGGTCAAGGGGATCGGCTGGCTGGCCCTCTCTCTTGAAACACCACTGCGGAGGGTGTTTTCGCTCCGTTTAGCCGGTATCATTGCCGTTCTGCTGGTGGTGTTGATAAGTACCGGGTTGGCTTGGGGAGGATGCGCTCTCGCGGCAGTGCTTCATCCTCTGCTGGGTGATGTGGCGTCGATTCTACTGCTCTATAGCTGTTTTGCCATGCGCGATCTGCGTTATCATGCTTTAAATGTGTATCGCCCTCTGCTGGCGGGCAATCTGTCACAAGCAAGAGAACAGATTGCTATGCTGGTCGGGCGTGATACCGAGACTCTGGATGAAGAGGGGATGACCCGTGCTGCGGTCGAAAGCGTTGCTGAAAATACGGTAGATGGAGTGACAGCACCACTGATGTTCGCTTTTTTCGCCGGGGTTCCCGGGGCAATTTTTTATAAAGCGATCAATACTCTCGATTCAACTTTCGGCTATAAAAACAAAAGATATC
>JAOZQF010000215.1 GCA_029932345.1 Desulfuromusa sp.
ATGAGGCCGGGGCTTTTACCGGGGCAATCAAGAAACGTATCGGAAAAATTGAATATGCGGATGGTGGAACACTTTTCCTGGATGAAATCGAATCGATGCCTCTGTTGTTACAGGTTAAACTTTTGCGGGTATTGCAAGATCATTGTGTAGAACGTCTGGGAGGTAATAGTTGCATCCCGGTTGATTGTCGAATTGTGGCGGCAAGCAAGGTGAACCTGAAACACCTGTCTGAACAAGGTAGCTTTCGTGCCGATTTGTATTATCGATTGAATGTGATCAGTATTGAGGTGCCGCCACTCAGGAAGCGGCTCGAGGATATTGCGCCGTTAATGGCCTACTTTATCTCCCAGGCTTCCAGTCGCTTTAACCGGGAAGCGGTCATCTGGAATGAAGAGGATCTGCTCAAATGGCAACAATATGATTGGCCGGGTAATGTTCGTGAACTTAAATCTGTGGCGGAGCGTCTCTGTCTTGGTGTCAGCGATGGCATAGAATCATCCGGAATTGTTGCGACCTCTCTAGCATCGAGGGTTGGTGGACATGAACGGGGGCTGATCCGAGATGCATTAAAGAGTACGAAAGGAAATGTGTCTGCTGCGGCAGAGCTGCTGCAGATGCCGAAGAAGACCCTCTATGACAAGCTGAACATGCATGACTTGGAACCGAAAAACTACCGATAATCCTGATTTTGAGCAGAGTTACAATCTGCAATTAGATGTTTAGATCATTGGCACCTTTCCATTCGATCAAAAGTTTACGGAGCAGTTTGTTTGTGAAAAATGCCTCCTAGCGTACCAGATGCAACTCAAATTGAAGCTCATAAACCCGCCTTGGCCTCCCTTTTGCGGGCTGTTCAATCCCTGATTCTTTGGCATAGCCAGCATGAAAAAGCTTGGAGATCAGTCGGTTTCCGCTTCGGGTTGTGGTTCCGAGAGCTTTGGATAGATCGTAAGCGGTGAGATGATTTGACCCCTGACGCTCAAGAATAGTAGATATCTTGCTGATGTTTTCTGCTGTAATCCCCGATTTTTCTGCAATCCGGATAATTTTTTCATCAAAGTTTTTGACGTTATAGGGGCTATTTTTCTGGCCGACCGGTGAAATGACCTGACCGGAATCGGTCAGAACTTTAACCGTGTCTCCTGTCTGAGTTGCTATTTCCAGAGCTTCGGTTGCGTTTGAAAATGCATTGATCGGATTCATGCCGTAGCCGATGCCAACGCTGATGGTGAAGCCGAATTTAACAAAAACATCATATAACAGCGGAAAATCCCGGTAGTCATTGGTGTACTCTTCGATCAGGTTTCTGGTTGAAATCAGGTAGTAGTTTTCCGAACCTTTATTAAACACAAATGATTGTAATCTTTCCTGAAAATCGAGCATATAGTCGAGATATTTATAGAGAAACCGCTGTGATCTAAATTCATTTTGTTCGGTTTTTTTCTTTTCACCCTTGTCTATTTTGATGATGACAACCGCAGGATGATTGCCGCTTGAGTTTTTAAAATTGATAGCGTCGATGATTTTATTGACCCCTTTTAAAACCGAAAAATAGGTATGGTTGATCAAGGTGCAGGGGTAATTCTGATTTTTCAGATACTCGTTTACACTGAAGAGGCAGGTCAGGATCGATGTTTCCGGATTTTTTATATAATTGGCAATATGAAAATTCGCAATGTCCTCAACTGTCAGTGACTTGCTGCGCTGGACGGAACTCACTTCGGTCAAAGGTAAATTCAACTCCCGGTAAACGTGCTTGATGACCGATCCCTGGACAGAATCGATGCTGATGGCTTTGGGTGCCTGGTGAAATGGTAGTGAGTTAATTAGCTTCATTATCCCGGTTTCATCAAATTCAAGGAATGCTGCTGGTATAGATTTGTCGATCTCATCTACAGACAGCATATAGGGGAAATTGCCGGCAAATAAAACGCCATCAACATCTTTTATAGTTGGAATGATTTCTGGTAGTTCCGTATAGATGCTGTACGGGTAGGCGGTGATCTCGACAGGTAAAGACATCAATTTTGTCAAATTCAGAATTTCAGTAATCCGTTTGTCGACTCCAACCAGAGCGATATTCATTGTTTTGTTCCTGTCGGTTTAAGATGGTGACAAATACTCACGTAATGATATTCCATTATTAATGTGGGTGGTGTTCAAAAAATCACGATAAAATTCTTCACCCCAATGTTTTGCCCCCGCCAGACAGATATCCAGATAGTCAGGGTTCGGCAGGAGAGTATTGTTTTGATATTTCCCTTTTCCCCGATAGATAAACACCTCTTTCAATTCGGGTATGCTGTGCCCCTGATAGTTGCTGATCCTATCCGGGTGCACCTCTGCCCGGAGGTACCCTCTTTCCCGGTTGTCCAGAGCGGTAAAATCAAAATCATAAAAACAGTAGCAAACACCATTTAACCAGTTCTGTTCGGCAGCTTGTACGCTCAGTACTGCGGAGTGTTCACCACTGCTTTTTCTCCATGCCGGTTGCTGGTTGAATGACCGTTTAAAAGTGCTAAGCTTTATGGGGATAATGCTGGCAGGGGAAGTTTCCATCCCTGCTGTCTCCTGATGATTGATCAAACTACCGTAGGTGATGATCCCCAGCATTGTTTCTCCTTGACTTCATTAGAGAGGTACTCTAAAACTTATTTAGAGACGCATTAAAGACATGACTATAAATTATGAGGTTCAAATGGTCAAGATCAGAGAGATCGCCGAAAAATATAGTGGGGAAATTTACGCTAACCTGGAAAAACTGGTGAATACGAACAGCTTTTCTGCAAATATTTCCGGGTTACATACAGTGTCCGATCTGTTAGCCGAAATCGCCAAAGGGCACGGTATTGAGTTAGATAAAAAAATTGTAGCGGAGGATTTAGACA
>JAOZQF010000058.1 GCA_029932345.1 Desulfuromusa sp.
TCTTTCAGTCTCAGCAAGGGAGTTACCAGGCTCAGGAGCAGGTGGCTGAGATGCAACAGAATCTACGCGCCGGGTTAGATATCATGGCTCATGAGTTAAGAATGGCTGGGTATGATGGAGCAAACAAAACGAGTCACAGTTCTTGTAATCTATATGTTTCGGGGTCACCTGGTGCAGCTGTTTCTCCTGGGATGCTTGCGGTTACAGACAGACAACTAGACTTTTCTATGGACTTGAATAGTAATGGTGATTGCGCTGATACAGGTGAAAACTTGTCATACTATATTTATACTGCAAGCGATGGTGTTGATAAACTTGGACGAAGGGACAACAGTACTGCGACACCTGCTGTTCAAGCCGTTGCCGAAAGTTTTGAAGAGCTCGAGTTTATTTATCTGGATTCTGCGGGGGTGGTGACGACAACTCCGGCCGATATAAGACGTATACAGATTTCAATATTGGCAAGAGTTAGAACCTCTGATCGCAATTATACCAACTCTACAGTCTATCTTCCCGCTTCGAATCCAGATCTGGGAACCTCCTGGGGACCTTATGGCGATCATATTCGTCGCCGTTTTCAAATCATGACGGTGAAATGTCGTAATATGGGGTTATAGCTTATGGATAACAATAAAATAACCTGTCAGTCAGGTTTTACTCTGCTGGAAGTTCTGATCGCCCTGCTGATATTTTCCGTTGGCATATTAGGGGTCAAAACAATGCAGTTGACCTCAATCAAGGGGAATAGCAAGGCGAACAGAATAACCACAGCGAGCAATGTTGCCGTTGACCAGCTCGAAACGTTTCTGGCTCTTGATTATTCTGATCCTGCTCTTGACCCTTCGGATCACGTTGACTCTGATGTGGATGGAGTCAAAGAGGTCTCCTGGAATGTTGCTGTCACACACTCCACGAATTCCGCGATAGATACCAAGACCATCAAAATTTTTGTTGAGCCCTTAGGTGGCGGTAAGATGGTTTCAATGGTGCTGGTAAAAGCTGATATCGAATGAGACGACATAGAGGTAAGGCTGAGATGATGAATAAAACCATGAACAACGAGCGGGGTTTTATCCTGATAACCTCAATTCTGATGTTGATGATACTATTGATTATTGGCATCGCTGCAACCAACACAACCATAACGGAGCTCCAGATTGCCGGGAATGACAAGGCCATGAAAAAGAATCTCTATGTCGCTGAAAGTGGCTGGAATCACGCCGTTCAGTGGTTGGCTACAGAATCTGAAAATGGCCCACCAGAACGGGTCAACACGGATACAACAGTTCTCAATTACAACTTAGTGAAAAACTTAGTGAAAAACTTCGGACTTAATGGGGATTTAAATGCCGATTTCCCTGATGGAACTGAAGATGGGGTTTTAACCAATCAAAATACCCCTTATTGGTTTCAGGTTGATGAACAGGGGGTTAAGCGTGTTGCCGGTAGCGGTGATGATTACCGGGCATTTACCTATCTGATCACTTCAAATGCTAACAGGGAACAGGAAGTTGAGGTTCGAGTTGAGAAGATACTCAAGGTTGGTTATTAACTTGAGGTTGGATTGCGAGGCAAAATCGATGAGATTTAAATTGTTTTTCAAATATATGACCCTGTTACCAGCCATTATTTTGCTGTTTTCTTTTTCTGTACCACCGGCAATGGCTGTCTCCACTTGTGGTGATGTCCCTGTCTACACCAGCAATCTGGTGGATCCGGCAATTCTGATCCTTCTGGATGTCTCCGGCAGTATGGCCAGATTGGCTCCACTCAATGATCCTCAAACTCCTGATTTAACCGAAATTGTTCAGAAAATTGTTGATCGATCCGGCTGGTCTTCTGGTAACGCTATGGTATTTTTCATCAACGGCTCAGGACATCGAACCGCCGTTTCCTATGATGGCTCCAGATCAGCAGCCCCTCTGCTTCATGTCGAATATACCGGTGGAGAAATTGAGACCCGCATTGATCAGGGGACAGATGATGCTGAAGAGGCGAGTGATGGCACCATCTCTTTAATCAGTCCTGACCTTGAATTGACTTACGATGGTACGAATCAGATTATCGGTCTCCGTTTCAACTCTGTTGCTCTCCCTAAAGGGGCAACTATAACAAATGCTTACATTAAATTAACCGTTGATGAGGGACAAAGTGAGGCAACCAGCCTGGTTATTCAGGGGGAGGCTGCCGATAATCCACCGACCTTTACGGCTGATCCCGGTAATATCTCCGGGCGAACCCGGAGCAGTGTTCAGGTGAAGTGGCCGGATCTCGAAGAGTGGAGTGTTGACAGCAGGATCAATATTGGTAAGGAGGTCATCAGTGATCTGATCAAGGATGATAGCCTCTCCTGGGGGTTCGGCTCATGGTCTGAAAGACCACCTGATTATGATGGATATGACCCGACAGGAACCACCACTATCTCTACCGAAGGTGGAAATTACACCGTACCGAACTATCCACCAGGCTCTGAATACTTCACCCATATTCAGGTTGGTACAACATTTCATGATGCCACCCATCAACAGAACCTTCTGGATGCAATTGATTCTCTGGTTCCCGGTGGTGGGACCCCTCTGGGGCCATCGATGCTGGCAGCAAAAGACTACTTTTCCGGTGACAGGGCTGATGAAGTGGGGAGTGGAAGTGTCTACGTTGATCCTGGCTGCCAACCCAAAATTCTGATCAATATTACTGATGGTATCGGTTATTTACCCCATACTTCTGCTGATTATATGGAAGCTTATACACATTTGCTGGCTGATGAGGATATTTCGTCCGTCGGAGTCGGATTTGGCCTTGGCGATGCCACTCAACTGCAACGATTGGCAAGTGTCAGCAATGCCAGGGGAGAGGCCTATAGAGATGATAATATCTATCCCCTTCATGATGAAATTGCCGGTGTTGGGCAGCCTTTTATGTCAGGCAGTAAGGGCGAGTTGATGGAGGCTTTAAGCAAAATCACCTCATCTCTTAAAACTCAGATTTTCCACGGTTCAGCTCCGGCACCGACAACCTCGATTGATCACGGCAATGTAGTTATCAGTGCTAAATTTATGGCCACGGATTGGACAGGTGATTTGACAGCGAATAGCTACAATCATTTGACGGGTGCTTTAGACACTGAAATATGGTCGGCTGCTGCTGTTATGCCAACGACTATCAGTGCTTATACCGGGGATGGCTCCGGTACGGTTATCCCCTATTCATCATCTTCACTGTATCCCTATTATGAATGTAAACCTTTGGGCGATATCATTAATTCAGACCCGATTATAGTTGAGAGTCCACCATTTTATTATCTGTTTGATGACTATAATTCATTTCGGAATGAACAGAAAAACCGCACGCCACTGATCTATATCGGGGGCAATGATGGAGCCCTCCATGCTTTTAATCTGGCTGACGGGGTGGAACAGTGGCGCTACTATCCTGAAAGTCTGCATGACGAGCTCAGTGCTTCGTTGGTGGGAACGAATGAAGATATGTGTAATCCCCTGCGTGACCCTGCCGGTGACTATTGCCATAAGTACTTTGTCGATGGCTCTCCAGTCGCTGCAGATGTTTATGACGGCAATAACTGGAGTACCGTCCTGGTGACTGGGTTGGGCGACGGTGGAGCATCATATTTTGCTCTGGATGTTACCGGTGGCAGCGGTTTCGATGGTAATGGAAACGGCACTATTGGTGATGATGCTGATGATACGGCACTGCTCTGGGAATTTACCGATAGTGATTTGGGATTAGCGACCAGTGAGTCTGCTATTGCCCGGGTTTCCGGGTCGGGCACATCCGACCCCCAATGGGGTATCTTCTTTGGCTCTGGCTATTCCGCTGATATCCCATCACAGCAGGCGACCAAGGAGGCCTATCTATACGGTTTGAAGGTTCATGACAAAATCAATCTTTGGGCCGGGACAAGCAAGCTTAAAATGACCAAGGTAACATTAGCAGATGATGCTCTCGCCTCTCCGTTGGTCGTTGATTATGATCATGATAGTCTGGGGAATTTTATCTATACGGGCAATCTGTATGGTTCTATGTTCAGGGTTGCAAATATCGGAGCAGGGAAAACACCTGTCTCGACAAAGCTCTTTGATCTGGGGCGCTCTGCCCACGAAAATCCGATCCGGGCTAAAGCGGCTTTTGCCTATGCTGAAACTGCCGGAGATATATGGGTTTATTTCGGTACCGGTAAATATGAAAATAGCGCCGATAAAGTGACCATGGAACAACAGTATTTTGCCGGGTTAAAAGATAACGAGACCTTAAAGTCAGTTGCTTCAAAAACCGGTAAATCGACCTATTCCTGGAACGCCACAACCGGTGTTCAGGGGGGATCAAGCCTGGATATTAAGGCTATTGTCGCGAAAAGAGTGACCATTGAGACCGGGGCGGGGGAAGGTATTTATCGGGTCATCAAAACCTGTGACGGAAGTATTGGTTCGTGGTTGATGAAACTCGATAACACCGCAATCGGAATGATGGGGAGTGAGAGGGTTATCTCTGAACCATTGGTGGTCGGAGGAGTAGTTTTCTTTACCACCTTTATCCCGGATAAAAACATCTGTTCCGGCAGTGGTGAAGCCTGGCTCTATGCTTTAAGATATGACACCGGTTGCTCAGCCGATTCTGTTTTTGATATTAATGCTGATAGTCGTTTTAATGCCGATGATCTGATTGATGTTGATGGAGTTAAATATCCAATTGCAGGGATCTACTTAGGGTCGGGGCAGCCATCAAAACCGGTTCTTCAGGATAATACTATTTTTGTTTCCACAACTGGTGAGGGATTGAAAGCGTTGAAGGTGAATCTTCCGGGAACCGGGATAACGCTCAAATCGTGGCGAGAAAAGTAAAGATCCAGCTCCTGATACTTAAAAGATATCAGGATGATTCTGCCATTAGATGATGATGAATCATAAAAACCATAAGATGGGAAATAGGGTATTTTTTATGAGAATAGTATCGATGGTGATTTTTTGTTTAATCTTTTGTTTTGTCGGTTTCCCGGTCGTTGGTTTTTCTGCCGATATTGTGACCGGGGTGATTATTGAACAATCCTCCGACAAAAATTTTATCCAAGTGGCTGATTCTATTTATAAAGTATCAAATGTCTGGCGTGAAAATGGGACAGATGAACCTGTGTTTATCACTCGCTATGACCTTAAAGTAGGTTCCAGGGTGCAGATTTATCCCAATATGAAAAAGGTTGATTATTGGCAAACCGAAAAAATTGTTTTATTGCCCCATTGATTTCAATGGGGAGATGGAAAAGCCGGTGATCTGATTTGCGTGATGCCAGTTTTAAGTCTTTAGCGGAGGATCTCTCCGCGTTACGCGTCTCCCAATAACGGGTTGACCCCTTTAAGTTTTTTTGTGAAACAAATCACGGCACTTTACTGGCTCGCAAACATCTGAGCCACTTTCGTCAATGGCAGAGACAGCCTTGAACTTGTCAATTTATATCCTTATGGTGGCATCATTCGGATCGTGGTACAGTTTCATCATTTCGCTGCAGAATCATGAAAAATATATTTCTGGAATAGATAGATGGATATTTTAAACAACTGCGATAACCTTCCAACACCGTTCAAGGGGAGTGCGGTTACACTTGGCAATTTTGATGGTGTTCATCTGGGGCATCGTGAGCTGTTTCGTTGTTTGGTTCGAGCGTCCAGACAGTTGAATTGTCATTCGGTTGTTTACACCTTTAATCCCCATCCGCTTAAATTTCTTGCCCCGGAAAAAGCTCCGCTGTTGTTGAATACTCCAGCAGAGAAGCAGCGCTTGATTGCAGCGTCCCATATCGATTACCTGATCGATACCCCATTTACTGCCGATTTTGCAATAATGTCACCAGAGCAGTTTGTGGCTGATATTCTTGTTGCGAAACTACAGATAAAATTTTTAGTTGTTGGGTATGATTACGCTTTTGGCAAGGGGCGACACGGCAACACTGAATTTCTTAAAAAGTGTGGTCAGGACTATGGTTTTGCCGTTGAGGTCATGCAGCCCGTGGGGAGCGACGGTTTCCCGTACAGTTCAACCCGAATTCGGACCATGGTTGCTGCGGGGGATGTTTCCGAGCTCGTCCGCCTGCTCGGTCGTCAGTATAATCTGGAAGGCAAAGTTGTTGCGGGAGACCAGCGGGGTCGGCAACTGGGTTTTCCGACCGCTAATCTGGAGACCGAGAAGGAACTCTTGCCAGCACCCGGTGTGTACGCAGTAAAAGTGCGGCATGGATCGCAGGAATATGGTGGTGTTGTTAATCTCGGAAACCGGCCAACATTTGGTGGGAGTGCTTCCACTATTGAGGTTCATTTGCTTGATTTTACCGGGCAATTGTATGGTCAGGATTTGCGTATTTATTTTGTAGAGCGGTTACGTGGAGAGAAGAAGTTTTCCAGTGTCGAAGAGTTAATCAATGCGATTTCAGCAGATGTGTTGCGGACCCGGAAGATTCTTCAGACCGTACAGATAGTTCAATATCGGGAATATTTATCGTTAAAATAGGATCAACATGATTTTGTCAGGAACCAGTCGGGTCTATGGACTCTTGGGTGATCCGGTTGCCCATTCACTCTCCCCTTTAATGCAGAATCGAGCTTTTCAGGCACACCATATTGATGCTGTTTACCTCCCTTTTCATGTATTTCCCGATGACTTGCCAGTCGCAGTTAACGGTATTCGTGCTCTGAATATTGCCGGAGTCAATGTTACAATTCCTCACAAGGAGGCCGTTCTTCCTCTTCTTGATAAAATTGATCCGGAGGCCAAGTTAATTGGTGCGGTGAATACGATTGTTAATCGTGATGGAGTTCTCATCGGTCACAATACCGATGCAAGCGGTTTTATCCGCTCGCTTCGCCAGGAGTCGAAACTGACGCTTGAAGGGTGTGACGTCTTGCTTTTAGGTGCCGGAGGGGCGTGTCGAGCTGCCGCTGTTGGTCTCGCTTTGGCTGGTGTGAAATCAATTTTTATTACTAATCGACACCTGGAGCGGGCCGAAAAGCTTATAGATGACCTTATACCACATTTCCCTGCGGTCGGTTTTTCTGCCGTTTCTTACGATAAAGATAGGTATTTACAGGCTTTGTCTCATGTCGACTTGATTGTGAACGCGACCTCTATTGGTCTCCACGGGGGAAAAGTAAATTTTTTACCATTGGAGTACATTAAGGGTAGCGCATTAATATATGATATGATATATTCCCTTTCTGAAACCACACTTATTAAAGATGCACGCTCACGAAGGTTGCACTGCACTGATGGTCTGGGGATGTTGGCGGCTCAAGGGGAAGATGCTTTTTTTCTCTGGACGGGTGTCAGGCTTGCAACTGGTTTTATGCATAAGGTTCTTACTGAGTAGGCTCCAGCAGATCAGCTGACACAATATCCTGCCCGGTTTGAAATTATGTGTAATAAAATGGAAAGAGAAGGGATAGCTCAATGAGTGTCAGTCGTCTGGGAGAATTGCTGGTTCGTAATCAATTGATTTCTGATAACCAGTTGGCTAGTGCAATCGCAGAACAAAAAAAAGAGGGAACTCGTCTGGGTGCCGCTCTGGTTAAATTGGGCTACGTTCAGGAACACGATCTCGCTTCTTTTTTGTCTAAACACTATGGTGTCCCATCTATCGATCTCACCGAATTTGATATTGATCCGGCGATCGTTGATCTTGTTTCTGCCGACGTTGCCCAGAAATACCAGTTAGTTCCTATTAATCGTGCTGGAGCAACCTTAATTGTTGCTATGGCCGACCCATCAAATATCTTTGCCATTGATGACATCAAATTTATGACCGGCTTTAATGTTGAGGTTGTTGTTGCAGCCGAAGCGGCGATTAAAGATGCAATCGACAAACTTTATGATCAAAGTGCCTCTATGGCTGATGCTCTGGAGGGGTTGGAAGATTTAGATGATCTGGAGTTGATTGATGAAGGTTCACTGGAGGATGTTGATGACCTTGAGCGGGCGAGTGAGGATGCTCCGGTCGTCAAACTGGTCAATTTTATTTTAACTGATGCAATTAAGAAGAAAGCTTCTGATATCCATATTGAACCTTACGAACATGTATTTCGTGTCCGTTACCGGATCGATGGGGTGTTGTATGAAGTGATGAAACCCCCACGTAAACTGAAAAATGCAATTACCTCACGGCTGAAGATTATGGCGACGATGGATATTGCTGAAAGGCGTCTCCCTCAGGATGGTCGAATTAAGATTAAATTAGGACGCAATCAGGAGATGGATTATCGGGTCAATTGCTTGCCCACCCTCTTTGGTGAGAAGGTTGTCCTGCGTCTTTTGGATAAAAGTAATCTACAGCTGGATATGACCAAACTTGGTTATGAAGAGAAGGCACTGGAGTGGTTTAAGAAGGAGATCCACAAACCTTTCGGGATGGTTTTGGTTACGGGCCCAACCGGAAGTGGAAAAACCGTTTCGCTCTATTCAGCTCTTTCTGAATTGAACGGGACAACAGAGAATATCTCAACGGCTGAAGATCCGGTAGAATTTAACTTTGCCGGGATCAACCAGGTGCAGATGCATGAAGAGATTGGTCTCAATTTTGCGGCAGCCCTGCGCGCTTTCTTGCGTCAAGACCCCGATATTATCATGATTGGTGAGATTCGGGATTTTGAGACTGCCGAGATCGGGGTTAAAGCAGCATTGACTGGCCATATGGTTCTTTCAACCCTTCATACCAATGATGCTCCCAGTACGGTCAACCGCCTTTTAAATATGGGGATTGAGCCATTTCTGGTTGCGTCAGCAGTTAACTTGATCTCTGCGCAACGCCTTGGCCGGCGAGTCTGTTCGGAATGTAAAGAGCCGGATAAACATTCTAAGGATGCTCTTATTACTGCCGGTGTTCCAGAGGGTCAAGTCGGCAAATTCACCACTTATAAAGGGCGCGGTTGTGCCATTTGTAATGATACTGGTTATAAAGGACGTATTGGTATTTACCAAGTTATGCCAATGTTTGAAGATATTAAAGAGATGATTCTGTCCGGAGCGAATACCGCTGAAATTAAACAGGAATCGATGCGTCTTGGGGTTAAAACCATGCGTCAATCGGCCATTAGTAAATTGATAGAGGGGGTAACAACTCTGGAAGAGGTGTTACGCACAACAGTTGCTGATGATTGATTCTGCGACTATTTTTGCTGGTCCAGGATTGTATGGTTTGAATAAGTATTCCGCCTGGATCCTTTGAAATATTGTGAAAGAAATTTCCCGTTAAAATTAAGGTAACTTGAAGAGGTTTTTTTATGCTCAATATGCATCAATTGCTTAAATTAATGATCGAGCAGGGGGCTTCAGATCTCCATATATCAACGGGAGCAGCTCCTCAGATCCGGATTAACGGGGAGATGACATCTGCCTGTGAATCTGTTTTAAGCTCGGCTGAAACCAAACAAATTTGTTACAGTGTTTTAACCGATGCGCAAAAGCGCAAATTCGAGGAAGAGAATGAACTTGATCTCTCGTTCGGGGTCAAAGGGTTATCACGATTCCGTGGCAATATCTTCGTTCAAAGGGGGGCTGTTTCTGGGGCTTTTCGTGCTATTCCCTTCGAGATTAAAAGTTTTGATGACCTGGATCTGCCACCGGTGGTCAGAGCGTTGTCGAAAAAACCCCGTGGGTTGGTTTTAGTAACGGGACCAACCGGGAGTGGTAAAACGACAACCCTTGCAGCGATTATTGATGCGATTAACCGGGAACGAAGCGAACATATTATTACTATTGAGGATCCAATTGAATATCTGCACCCCCATAATAAATGTCTGGTTAATCAACGGGAGGTCGGGGCGGATACCGAATCATTCAAAAAAGCTTTAAAGTATATTTTGCGTCAGGATCCTGATGTTGTTTTGCTGGGAGAATTGCGAGACATTGAGACGATTGAGGCCGCACTGACCATTGCTGAAACCGGTCATCTCTGTTTTGCAACATTACACACCAATTCCTGTGTCCAGACCATGAACCGGATTATTGATGTGTTTCCAGATACCCAGCAGTCTCAAGTGAGAACTCAGCTCTCATTTGTCCTGGAGGGGATTTTGTCGCAAACATTGTTGCCGTTGGCCACTGGTAAGGGAAGGGCTATGGCTCTAGAAGTAATGGTCCCAAACCCGGCGATCCGAAATTTGATTCGGGAAGACAAAATTCATCAGATTTATTCACAGATGCAGGTCGGTCAGGATAAATTTGCTATGCAGACGATGAACCAGTCTCTGTTTCTGTTGGCTCATGCACGGAAAATCACTCAGGAGGATGCGATGGCCCGCTCTTCTGAGCTGGATGAACTGAAGCAGATGTTTGCTAATCCTGCGTCAGTTCTTAGTCGAAAAAAAGCCATTAGTCCGGGACGTCCAAGGTGATTTGCTGGCCTAATAACTTGTTTTTTTTGAGGTTTTTGTTGATTATTATTTAACGATCGATATAAGTGGAAAGGGGTAGGCCATGCCAACATTTGTTTGGACAGGTCGGGCGCGAGACGGGAAAAGTACCAAGGGAAGCATGGAGGCAGCCAGTGAAGCGGTTGTTATGGCAAGTCTGCGTCGTCAAGGGGTACAGGCTAATAAGATAAAGGAAGCTGGTAAAGGATTAAATGTAGAACTGAATATAGGTTTTCTTAAACCAAAAATCACCAGCAAGGACATCGTCGTTTTTACCCGTCAGTTTGCCACCATGATTGATGCCGGATTGCCTCTGGTTCAGTGTTTAGATATCCTCTCTTCACAGCAGGAAAATAAGACCTTTAAAACGATTCTGCTCAAGGTCAAAGAAGATGTCGAATCGGGAGCAACTTTTGCCGATGCTCTAGGGAAACATCCAAAAGCCTTTAACGAACTCTACGTTAACCTGGTTGCAGCCGGTGAGGTTGGCGGTATTCTCGATACGATTCTTAACCGTTTGGCCGTCTATATTGAAAAAGCGTTAAAGCTGAAAAAACAGGTCAAGAGTGCCATGACCTATCCCATGACAATTATTGGTATTGCTATTCTAGTTATTGCGGTTATCCTGATTTTTGTTATCCCTCAATTTTCAAGTATGTTTGCCGATTTTGGTA